>NZ_JAKRFV010000025.1:0-62649 GCF_022347945.1 Pseudoalteromonas sp. MM17-2
CAAGATGGTAGTAGAGCTAATCTGCCCAATCGCGATGGATGAAGGTCTACGCTTCGCAATCCGTGAAGGTGGCCGTACAGTTGGTGCTGGTGTTGTAGCTTCAATCGTTGAGTAATCAATGATATAGCTAAAACGCTAAAAAAGAGGTCGCTTAGGCGACCTTTTTTTATGCCTGAAATTCGGGTGTTGTTGTAGGTTAGGCTAAAGCCCAACCCACAGAAACAGATGTTGTAGGCAAGGCTTCAGCCTTGCGGCTGCGAGACGTCGCTATACACCAACTCTTTTTAGCTAAATTTGTAATTACTAAGCTCTTAATATTTCTATTGCATTACTAATTTGTGTATTCGATAATCTTGCCTAAAATTTAGGCTCATTTTTAAAAGGAATTAAAATGACAGGTTTGACTTCAACTCTAACCCAATCTAACTCTCCTCTACATTACTCAATTCAGTTTTCCTATTTTTTGGCGCAGCAAACCTCCTTGTAAGTTTAAAGGTGGTGGATATGCTGGTTTTTTAAAAAGAGCTGTTGAAGATAGAGTGAAAGAGCCACATAAGGTTAAACAGTTAGCAGTGGGTCTCTGCGGGCCAAATGCTTTCTTTATATTGAGTTGCAACTTGCAACTTGCATGTTGCTATTTGGGGCTCAGAAAGTGGTAAGGTTCCCCTTCACTCTTATAATCGTAAACGCCACCTGACTCTATCGGACTTCATGACTTATTATTATGGATTTGTGGTGTCGAAAAAATGATAAGAAATTTACTTATAGCACTGCTATTTTTTTCGTTTTTTATAAATGCTAGTGAAACAAAGCTAAAAATAAAATATGAGCAACAGTTTGATTTCTCAGGGGGGCTAGCATTTCCTATCTAAGCTACACGCCCAATGGAGAATTCCTCGTTGTTTCATCTAACTTGGCCAATAAGGTTTATCTGCTGTCCAATGGTGGTGATATGAAAACCTTAAATATAGAAGAAGCAATAGACGAAAGTAGAGTGAATGTAGCCGATAAAGCTTTATACTTCTTTGCGGATCGAAGTCTACACAAAATCTCCAATCAAGGAGAGCTCACTATTATCCCTGAAGCGGAGCTGCCGAGCAGTTATGGTCTAGATATCAGTCCCTCTGGTCACTATATGCTTTCAAGTGGCTACCAACTGCTAAAAATCAATGCGCTAGCGCAAGAGCCGGAACCACTCGGTGTATATGGTTTTCACCCGCGAGATGATTTTTGCAATGGGTTATCAAGTGGTATCCATGCAGCGTGACACGTCCACTTGGCTTTTTGATAAGTCAGAGCTGCAGGTATGGTCACTTAGTGATGCTGAACTCATTAATAAGGTTGAAGTAAGTGGCATAGTTAAAAGTCATAAAGTACTCAATGAAGAGCATGGGGTGCTCATATTCAACGTTGATAATGAGATTCAATTTTGGAACTACAAAAAGAATGAATTTCTTGATCAGCCCCTTCGATTTGAGGAAGAACTCTCCTTCGGAAAGTGGTCTGAGAGAATTTGGTTAGCAACGAATAAAGAACTCTATGAAATTCAGTGGCAAGATAACCATGTGCGTGTTGAGTCGAAGTATCAAACTACAACTGATGAACTAGTTAACAGGCTGAGCCACCATAACTTTTCAAAAAGTGGGCGGTATGCCCTTTTGGAAGAACGTCGGGGCGATGAACTGAGTCTCAAGCTGTATGACCTTAAAGATCAACCCGTTGAAATAACTACATTGCCTAATTCAGAGGTCCAATTCACTCTCAATCCAGCAAAGCGCGAGATTGCTACATACGATTATAAAGATGATACCTTAAGGGTGTATGCCTTTTAATCTCCCATTGTTCCAAATGTGAAGCTATTGTTGTTGCTTTAAGTTGAGTCTTATTTTTGAACTGGCTTGATTCGAAGAGTGGGGTAATAGGGTTATAGATACTAGCTACCTCTTCAACGAAACAACTACTAAAGCCCGACCCACAGGGGATGTTGTTGTAGGCAAGGCTTTAGCCTTGCAACCGGCAAAGGCGGTCATATCCGAGAGAACGGGGCTTAGCAGGCAACCGTACTGCTTAAATATTTCTCATACAAGATTAGGCTGAAGCCCAACCTACAGGGACTGATGTGGTAGGCCAAAACCCAATCCACTGAAACAGATGATGTAGGCAAGGCTTCAGCCTTGCAACCGCCAAAGACGGTCACATCCCAGAGGCCGGGGCCTAGTACACAACCGTGTTTTTATATGTTTCTCATAGATGGTTAGGCTGAAGCCCAACCTAAAGGGGGTGTTGTTGTAGGCAAGGCTTTAGCCTTGCAACCGGCAAAGGCGGTCACATTCCAGAGGCCAGTACCTAATCACAACCGTGTTCCTTACCTGTCTCTCATACATGGTTAGGCTAAAGCCCAACCTACAGGGACCAGTGCCAAGTGCACAGCCGTGTTCGTTATATGTTTTTCATACGTGGTTAGGCTAAAGCCTAACCTACAAGGGAGCATTAACAGAAAAGTTGACTAAACAGTCGTTGAGCATCAGTCTAAGATTATAACTAGGCTGCTATCCCTTGCTATGAATGAAATAAATATCCCCGCATGCATTCCTCGTACCCACAGTCGCTTTGGTCAATGGCTCGGCACCAAGGTGTTGAATTGGTTCGGTTGGCAGGTTGTAGGCGCGTTTCCAGAGCACAGTAAGTTTGTGGCGGCGGTTGCACCGCATACATCGAATTGGGATTTTATTATAGCGATTGCAGTGAAAATGCACTTGCAAGTGCGTATTCGCTTCTTGGGTAAGCACAGCATCTTTATTTGGCCGCTAAGTATACTGCTACGTAAGTGGGGTGGGATAGCGGTTGATAGGCGAGCAGCCAATGGTGTTGTGGGGCAAGTGAAGGCGTTGTTTGATGAGACCGATGCATTGATTCTAGGACTCGCTCCTGAGGGCACACGTAAGCACATGCCGAATTGGAAAACCGGTTTTCTCCATATCGCCAATGCTGCGCAAGTCCCTGTGGTGCCAATGGCTTTGGACTACAGCAAGAAGCAGTTTGTTATAATGCCGGCTATCTATGTGAGTGATGATATTGAACAAACACTTGTGCAAGTACAGCAGCGGTTTTCAACGGCTATGGGCAAGTACCCACAACAAGTGTCTGGTGCAGTCAGAAAGACGCGTTATTGAGCTAAAGGTTGTCGCCAACGAGTTTGTAGCGCCTGAACAAACTTATTGTCTCCTTTCTCTTCGCTAGAGAGTATTAACCGAAAGCTACTGCCATCAGCGCGCTCTATATCAATTGTGGTATAGCCGTCATCTTGGTTAGCAAACTCGGTATGCACATTAACAATATCACCAAAGTCCGCACGTTCTACTTGCAGCTGCCCTTGATCACGGTAATAGCTGAATACGCCTTGCTCGGTAATGCCGTTGCCATCATCACGGATATTCCAAGCGGCATCTGAATAAAAATAAAGCAGTTGCTCATTTTGATTGAGAACTCCATGACGCAGCATAAAGCGCTTATCGTGCTGCCATACTTTATCACCTGAAACCACGGCCACATTGGCGGTGAGACCAATATCTTGGGCCAGACCTAAGGTGAGTATGGGCAGTAGTACCACAGCAAGTAAAACTTGCCGCACTCGCCAGCGACTATAGTAAGGCAATGACTCGTTACGCTGATTTATGTGCGCCGTGTAATTTACCAAGGGTAACCACAGCAGCGGCCACACTAAATAGAACACCGTGCCGTAAAAATCTAACGATGTCGCGATATGCAGTACCACCACTAATATTGCAAAGAGTGCCGCCAGCCACTTAGGTGGGAGGTATTTCTGCGTCCCCAGTTCTTTACCCTCTTGATAAAAACGTAAATACAAAGGGTAGTACCAAAGCGAAGCGAAGAACCCTCGGGCTATTGGCATCATCGCTTCATTATGCTGCTGCTTAATGTATTGCCAGTTCTTGTAACACCAGTAAAAAGGGAAAATATTAAAAGTGAGCAGCGAGTACAGGCAAAATTTCACAGTCGAAACAGGGTAGTAACGTTGTTCGGAGAATGTCGGTCGCTTACCTGCTTCAACGCGCCACAGGGTAACAAAGGCGGTGATAACAACTAAAGCAAGAATGCAATAGCCTATAACGGCGTAGCCGAGTAATAGGAAATTATCCTGCTCGGCTTCATTTACATGGCTGTAAGCTTGGCGGATACCATATTGGGTGGCATCGAGAAGTTGCTCTCGTGCGTCAAGGTAGGCCGGCATTTCTGCAACTGGCACATGGTCTGTTTTGCTGCGGAACTGATATGTAAGAGTCAGTGTATTTGAGCTAAAGCGCACTTGCGATGCCAATGAAAAATAAGGGTTATCAATAGAGCTCTTACTATTATTAAAGTACCATTCACGCTCGTTTAACTTTACCTCTATGGTGTAATTAACGTTATAAGGGTGCTGCAGATAAAGCGGGCTGATACGGGTTTTAGTATCGGGTTGATAGATTGCGTTTTGAATATCATCAGCGTAAAAGTAAGCTGTCTGGCCATTCTCCTCATCACTCCAAAAGTCGTCAATTTGATAAAACTCAGTGACTTCTATTGCTCCCTTTTGTGGGTGCTCGCGAACTTGCGGTAGCCGAGTGTGCTGGGTGCCAGCAAAGTAGTCTTGGTATAGTTTTCTTGGAGCGTTTGCAATGCCGTGGTTGCCAGCTCTTGGCGTTTACTGATGGCATCAGCGTCGCTGAATATGCTTTTTACACTGAATAGTGCCAATGGTTCGTTGGCATTAGGAAGCTCGTAGCGCTCGGTGATGTCACGGTGAATACGCTCTACCGGTTTGTGCATGCTGGTGAGAGTATTTTGCGAGGGTTTGACGATTAACGCATAACCAAAGTCAGGCTCACTCAATGCTAGCAGTGGCCCAGTTTGATAACTAGTGGTCGGGTCAAGCCAATAGCGCTTGTCATCGTGCTCCAGCGTAACCAAAACGTGGTTGAAGCGTGCCGATGAGGGGGATGTCTCGGCTAAGCCTTTATCTAATTGTGTGTTTACAAGCGCAGGGTGAGACTCCACTCCCAGTGCGCGCAGTATACTTATTAATAGTACGGTTTTGTCTTTGCAATCGCCGTAGCGGTTTTGCAGAGTTTCTTGGGCGGGCGTTGGCAGGTGAGAGTTGCTGCCCATTTCCAAGCCTAAATAGCGAATTTCATCTTGTGTGTACTTTAATGCTGCACCAATCTGCGCTGGCAAAGTAGGGTGCTGTTGGCGTATTTGTTCAGCAATGGCAGCGATATCATCGCCAGTGGAGAGTGCCTGCTGATACATTGGCAATGCCCAGTCTACGACCTCTTGCCAACGATTAAACTCGCTAAAAAATACCATATGATAAGGGTCGTGCCATAACGGTGTTTGCGAGTCATAGCGCTGCATGTCTGGGGAAGTGATATACAGACTATACTCTTTGCCGTTCGCCGTATCTGTTACGTTTATCTGGGCATCGCCATTGTTTTGTTGAATATGTAATGGTTGTGGTTTTTGCCAATCGATACGGATATATTGCTCGGCGACCGGCACACTCCAGTCTAATTGCGCTGAATAGCTAAAGCGGCCTTGGTAGATAGGATTACGACCAATGCGCGTGAAAGCATAATCCAAAGAGTCACCTGGGCGCACATCATCAACAATAATATTCAGTGTTTGCGTACCATCATAAATTAGTTGCTCCGCTTCAGTTTCTCGCTGCAACACTTTTAATTGAGCTGTAGGGATTTTATCTATTACTTGCCCATCGCGTATCACTCGAAGGTGGTTTAGCTCAATGCGCTGGTAGCTGGGATCATAATCCAAGTTCAGCTGGGAGATGTTCTCGACACCGCTTTGGTTGGTGGCGTGCATAACATAGCGGATGTAGTGGCTGACGGCATCAGGGTTATCGCTTGGGACCTGAATCTGATCTTCCAACAGGCGATAGTAAGTACCATCAGAGAGTTGTTCAGTGGGAATTGTTTCTGCAACCAAAGGGGGCAGTTTAGCTGGGGCAACCCAATCAGCTGCAGGCGTTATCTGATAGTTGGCTAAGGCCGTATTAGAGGTAAGAGTGCAGACTAGTAGCCAGCATAAAAGCAGTATTCTTATCATTATAATTTCTCAGTTGCATACATCCATGATGCTAGGTGGGTAGCCTGCAGGGGTAGCACTAAAGTCAGTGATGTTTTTATAAGCAGATATCGTTATGCTATCAGAAAATAATAAAAAATGATCTCTGATGTTTTCTATTGGTGTTATTAGCCTGATTGCTTTGGCGTACCTAGGCGTGCTTTTTGCCGTTGCTTGGTATGCCGATAAGCACACAAAGAATCACTCGAGTGGTTGGATTTATGGCCTTTCGTTGGGGGTGTATTGTACCTCTTGGGCTTTTTATGGCACCACTGCTCAGGCCGCTAACAATGGTTGGTGGTTAGCACCGACCTACGCCGGCACCATTTTGTTGTTCACCTTTGGTTGGGCCATCTACCGCCGTATTGCTCATGTTTGTCGGCAGCAACAGCTTACTTCCTTGGCCGATTTTCTTGCTACCCGTTATGGTCAGTCGTCACAGCTCTCCGGGTTAGTGTCATTGATCTCGGTAATAGCCATCGTGCCTTATATTGCGCTGCAGCTTAACGCCACCAGTGCCAGTATCGCTATGCTCACCGATAGGCCGATACAAGGCGGTTATTTTTGGCAAGATAGCACTTTCTTTATTACCGCTTTGTTGGCGCTTTTTGCCATCTTATTCGGCGCTCGCCGGGTACGCCCCAGTGAGCATAACCCCGGGTTGATGGCTTCTATTGCTTTTGAGTCGGTGGTTAAACTGTTGGCTTTTTTAGGAGTGGGGCTGTTTATTTGTTTTGAGATTTTCGATTCTCCACACGCCCTGTACTCGGCCGCTCAGCAGCAAGATATTTCAGCCCAGGTTGCAGCGACAGCAAGCCCTACCTACGTATATTGGGTACATGTAGGTCTGGGTTTTTTAGCAACCCTGTGCTTACCTCGTCAGTTTCATACCGCCTTTATTGAGCACGACAACGAACATCAACTCGTTACCGCTCGCTGGTTATTTCCGATTTATTTGTTGTTGATTAATCTGTTTATTCTGCCCATCGCCTACGCTGGCTTAGTTTATTTTCAAGACCAGAGTGTGGGCTATGACACCTTTGTATTAGCACTGCCTATTGCTGCGCAGTCGCCAAGTTTCTCATTGCTGGCCTTTCTAGGTGGGTTTTCCGCTGCGACCAGTATGGTGATTGTCTCTACCATTGTTTTGTCGATTATGATCACCAACGACTTCATCAACCAATTCTTATTACGGCGCTCACAACTAAGTTCATCTCATCGCGGTCTCTCGAAGTTTAAGCTACTGCAAGCACGGCGAGCCGTTATCGTCGCGGTGTTGTTACTAAGCTACGCCAGTCACCGAGTATTGGCGGAGGGCAATACTCTAGCCAATATGGGCCTGATGTCATTCACTCTCGTTGCGCAGTTTGCGCCAGCGATGATTATCGGCTTGTGGTGGTCTAAAGCGTCATGTCGTGGGGCGCAGTGGGGCATTATCGCGGGTTTTGCAATTTGGTTTTACACCTTGCTGTTACCCAACTTGTACGCTGCATTGTTTGGCGAGGCGTTGTGGCTATCAACTGGGCCCTGGGGCATAGAGTGGTTGGCGCCGCGAGATTTATTTGCATTGGGGCTCGATGAGCTTAGTCAGGCGGTATTATTATCTCTAGGGGTGAATACGCTGGTATACATTAGTGTGCCTTTACTGAGTTCAGCGCAGCTTGCCGAGCGCTTACAAAGTAATAAATTTATCATCACAGCAAGCCCACAGCGTAGCGGACATATTGCCCTAAGTTATCAAGACTTGGCGCTACTGTTGCAGCGCTTTAGTGAGCCAGAACGAGCTAAAGCACTGGTGAGTCATTATTTTCCTGCAAGCTCCAGTCGCTGGAAAGAACAAGCCCCAGAACATATTGAGCAACGAGTTGAACGCGAGATGTCGGCGTTAGTTGGAGGCGCATCAGCACGGCTTATACTCGATGTGGCCAAGGATGAGAAACGTCAGCCTTTTGAGCAAGTCGCCGATTTCGTTGACGAAGCTTCCCAAGTACTGCGATTTAACCGTGACTTACTGCAAGCGACTATCGAAAACATCGAGCAGGGGATCAGTGTGGTTGATAGTGACCTTAAGTTGGTTGCATGGAACCAAGGTTATCAAAGTATGTTTTCTTATCCTGACGACTCACTGGTCGTTGGTCGCCCGGTTGCCGAGTTGATCCGTTTTAATGCCGAGCGTGGACTATTCGCCTATCAAGATATTGATACTGAGGTTGAAAAGCGCATAGCCCACTTGCGTCGCGGCAGCGCCTACAAGTATCGACGTCAGCACAGTGATGGACGGGTATTTGAAATGCAGGGCAACCCATTACCCGGTGGCGGCTTTGTGACCACGTACACCGATATTACCGACTTTATAAACCAGCAGCGTGAGCTTGAGCAAGCCAACTTAAATCTAGAAGAAAAAATAGCAGCGCGCACCCAGCAACTGGTGGCGACTAATCATGCCCTAGCAGAGGCAAAACGCGAGGCCGAGCAAGCCACCGAGAGCAAAACGCGTTTCTTTGCTGCCGCCAGCCATGACTTGCTGCAACCGTTCAATGCCGCAAGTTTGTTCTGCTCGTTGATGAGTGAAAAAGCCAGCAATACAGAGCTGAGCGAGCTGGCCAATAATATACGCAGCTCATTGGCAAGTGCGGAAGACCTGTTATCAAGCATATTGCAGCTAACCAAGCTAGAGTCCGGCTCTTTTAAGGTTAATAGTAGTGATTTCTCTCTTTCGAGCTTGCTGCAACCTTTGGCCAATGAATACGGTGCCCTAGCCCGAGACAAAGGGCTCGCCTTTAAAGTGCAAGGTGCTGAAGTGATGCTAAAGACTGATAAAGCCTTGCTTAAACGGGTATTGGGTAATTTGCTTAGCAATGCCATTCGTTACACTGAGCAGGGTGAAATACGGTTACTGTGCGAAAGTCATCAAGGCCAACTGTCGATTATGGTGGAAGATACTGGCTCCGGTATTGCTCAGCAAGATCAAGAACTTATTTTTGAGGAATTTAAACAGCTGCAAGGCAAAGAGCAGGCGCAGGGGTTAGGCTTGGGCCTTGCTATTAGTAAGCGCATTTGCTCGGTATTAGCCATTAACCTCACGCTCGGCTCGCAACTTGGTAAGGGCACGCAATTTACCCTTACCTTGCCTTGCTTTGTGTCAACAAGCGAAGAGACCTCCTCCCCATTAGAGACGCGGCATGTCGATAACCAGCTTGAAGGGCTGCGTATCTGGCTATTGGATAATGATGACAATGTGCTCAGTGCGCTCTCACAAGTGCTAGAGAACTGGGGCTGCAAAGTTCAAGTGGCGCGTAATCAAGCGCAGCTGCGTGATGTGCAAGCTTATAGCGAAGCCGATATTTTAATTGCTGACTATCAACTTGATGATGGTGTCACCGGCTTAGAGGTGATCAGTGCGCTGAATTTAACGACTATGGCCATTGTGATTAACACCGCTAATCACGATGAGAATATTCGTGAGCAAGTGAGCGACTGCGGTTATCCACTGCTTTACAAACCACTGAAAACGCCCGCGCTTAAACGGATGCTGAAACGCTTAAAGCCGAAATAGCTTTGCTTGAATAATATTGTACTTTAACTGACTTGCTATACCTTACATGGGGTTAAGGTTGTATTGGAAAAGGAGGTCTAATGATTTTTGATATGGCTATCGGGGGATAACTTCGCGTCATTTTTTGATGAGCAAACAGGACTGCATGTTTTTGTAGACAGTTTTGATAATGAGCACTTCGCCGTGCGTATCGGCAGCGCGGAAGAATCTACATCAGTTGGCTCTGTGAAAGCTACTTCAGATGAAGAGTTGAACGCCAAGTTGAAGAAATGCTACGAATTACACATGGGAAGTGCTTGGCAATGATTACATACACAGGATATTCAGTGTCTAAAGCATAACGCAACTTTCAATATTCATTGCACCATATCCCATATAAATATGCCTTGTGCGGTCAGTAAAAAACAGACGCACTACGGAGAACATCAGGAAAATATCGTTATAACAGTGATGAGGAAAAAGAATTGGAAGTCTAAGGACTCTACTGAATTTCTAGTATAGGTTTGCCTTTCTTGCCATTTGCTGATGCTTTATTAGCTCGCATTTAGGTTATGACTAAAGAAACGGTGCGTCAGCTTAAAGAGTATGGAAGCTGACGATTACACTATGATTAGTTCTCCATATTATCTGCCACTGTGGCCATTTGCTTAAATAAGATACCCGCTTGAGTGCGATTGTACACGTTAAGCTTTTTTAGGATTGCTGAGACATGTTGCTTGATGGTGGTTTCTTGAATCGACATCGCATAGGCGATTTGTTTATTCAGCATGCCATCGGCAATCATACTCAATACTCGATATTGTTGCGGGGTTAGCTTCTCTAAGTTACGAGCAAACTGGGCTTGCTCGGTATTGCTGTCGGTGCAAATGTCGGCTTGGGGTGGTAACCAGTTTTCACCTTCAATTACTTGGGCAATGGCTTCACTGATCACATCCAAAGACGACGACTTGGGAATATAAGCACTGGCACCAATTGCCATGGCTTGTTCAATAATCTGTGCTTGCTCGTTGGCAGAAACCATAATCACCAAAATGTCGGGGTATTGATTACGTAGCCGGGCAAGGCCCTCCAGCCCTTGGGCTCCGGGGATGGTTAAATCCAGAAACACCAGTTCTATTTCCGGATGCTCTGTTAAAGCGCGAAACAGTGCATCAAGGTCGCTGGCTTCCAAAATGGGCTCATCAGCCATGGCTTGCGCTGCGGCTTGCTTTAAGGCGCTGCGAAATAACGGGTGGTCATCGGCAATAATTGCTTGCACACTGGACATCCTATATAAACTCCGTGTTCCTCGTTATAGGGGATTTTTCCTTCCGCAGCAAGAGCATACGGTGAGTGACTAAGAATAAAAAGGTGGCCATATGACCGGGGGAAGGCCGGCCACCTGTACTAGCTGAACATTAGAAGCGATAGCCAACGGTTAACGATACAGTGCGAGGGTCACCATAGTAACCGATCAGTGTATTATCACCGCCTAAGCCCGGTGTGTATTTGCTCACATCACTGGGGTCAGTAGGGTCAGGCGTAACAAACTGATAGCCGCCAATCATGTACTCTTCGTCAGTTAAGTTCTTAGCATGCAGACCCACTCGCCACTGGCCGTCTGGGCTATACCAATTAACGCTTAGGTTGAGCAAGCCATAGCTGTCTTGGCTTAGCAGGCTGTCTTCTTCGAATAGTACGTAATCACCACGGTGGTAGTAGTTACCGTTAATGACCCAGTCGCCATGTTCGCTGTAAAGGCGGTAAGTCGCGCCTAAATTAAAGGTCAAATCTGGGGTGTTAGAAATACTAAAGCGGTCTGACTTATCAAACACTTCACCGGTCTCTGGGTCCGTGTCGAGTACTTCTTCAAAGTCAGCATCAATATAGCCCAGTGAGGCATCAAAGCTCAGTGCATCGGTGGCTACATAGTTAAGCTCGAGCTCCACTCCGTTCGCAGACGATTTACCAATATTACCCAAGCGCTGATTTAAATCGGCAGAGGTGTCTCCTGGGAGTACCGAAATGTATTGGCGATCTTCATGGTCTAAGGTGAATAAGGTGACATTGGCACGCAGGTTATTGTTCCATTCGCTTTTCATACCGAGCTCAAAGGAGTCAACAATCTCCGGGTTGGCGGCTGGCTCGGCGGTGCTGGCTCGCGGGTTAAAGGTGCCCGATTTAAAGCCCTGCGCATAGCTGGCAAAGAACATAATATCGTTATTGTATTGATACTCTACGCCTACCCGAGGAGTAAACCGTGACCAATCTTTGTCATCATCGAGCACTGTCGGCACCAGCTGACCTTCTGGGCGTACATAGCCTGGGATCCAGCCAGACTCAGGGTACACAGTGTCAAACACCAGGCCGTTGTTAACAATGGCTTCTTTACTGTCGCGGGTGTAGCGCGCTCCGAGGGTCATTGACCACTGTTCACTTAAATCCACACTGCCTTGAATATAAGCCGCTTTGCTGGTGGAATTGTTGCAGCCACTCACCTCACGAGTGAGCCCCGGTGCCCCTAAGCTTTGCCCGAGTACTTCCAAAATGGCCTGGAATTGCCCGCAAGACTCACCATCGAAGTAATAGAGACCGGAAACAAGCTTGTAATTGTCGCCCTCGTGATTGAGCTGCAATTCGTGGGTGGTTTGCTCGTCATCATAGATGGCTGGTACGTCAAAAATGCGCACCGAGGTATTATCAAAGTCGATATTGGTCGGCGAGTAGCTATCGCGCTGCGCACCAATATACTTTAATGAAGTGTTGTTATTGAGATACCAGCGCGCGGTAAGGCTGTAACCTTCTAACTCAACCTTATTCCATGTTGGTAAGCTGGTGTAAGAATCATAAACGCTATCTGGCACGGGAGCATCGGTGAGCAGGCTGGGCAGTAAGCGGTAGCCCCCTTTGGAGTTCGACTCATCGTCGGTTTTATCCCAAGCGAGGCGGAAGAACAAATCGTCGCTAGGGCGATACTCTAAGGTCACCCGAGCTGCGGTTAGGTCTTTATTGTAGTTCTCACGGTCTTGGTCGGGCTGCGCTGAGGTTAAGAACTCCCCGAAACCATCGCGGTTTAAGGTGGCAAAGCCATAGCCGAGATAAAGCGTGTCATCCACTAAAGGCAGTTGCCCGGTGATCTTCAAGTCGCGCTGATTATAGCTGCCGACCGTACCTTCAACATCAAAGGTCATATCGCCAGTCATTTCTTTGGTAACGTACTTTATCGCTCCGCCAATGGTGTTTTTACCGTAAAGTGTGCCTTGGGGGCCGCGTAATACTTCAATTTGTTGTACATCAAGGAGATCTAAAACGGCGCCTTGTGGGCGGGCCACGTACACATCATCGATATAAATACCGACCCCAGGTTCATAACCCCACAGCGGGTCTTGCTGGCCGACGCCACGAATAAATGCGGTAATCGTTGAGTTAGTGCCGCGACTCGCTTGTAAGGTGGTGTTGGGTGAGAATTGTTGCACTTCTGTCATTACCGAAATGCCGTTTTCTAATAACTCGGTCTCACCGATGGAGGTAACCGCCACCGGCACCTCTTGTAAGTTTTCCACCGATTTACGCGCAGTCACCTCAATGCGTTCCAACTCCGCTTTTTCGCCACCACCGCCAGCCAGTGCTGCGGTGCTTGTGAGTGCGGTACTAATGGCTAAGGCGATGCTTGAATGCCTTAAAGTTAGTGTGTTCATCCTGTGTCCCCTGTTGTTGTCGTTATGGGTGGCTGTGCTCACCCTATGGGTTGTTGGCAAAATATCAATTAACTGTGAATGTAGGGGAAAAACATCTCCTTGGGGTTAGTACCTTAGTACTAATGCGCTTCTAGCCCTTATAGAGCAAGGCCTGGCGTCTTTCTATAACCTTAGTACTATGTATTTTATGGCACACTCTAGCCAGACTGGGACTAGCTTTGTTAACACATCTAGGTGCTATGCTGGATGCAGTTAATAGAAAAATAATAACGAAGGAGCGCATTTATGCTCAGTATGGTTGGCCTAATCGGTGGCTTAGTTTTACTTATAATTCTGACTTTGCGTGGCATGAACTTGTTTATCGCCGCGCCTTTGTGTGCGCTGCTTGTTGCTCTAAGTGGCAATATGGCGTTGTTTCCAAGCAGTGGTGTTGAGCTGGATTTTGTCAGCACCTACATGGGTGGCTTCGCAGGGTTTTTAAGCGCCTGGTTTTTCATGTTCTTACTGGGCTCGTTATTCGGTAAGTTTATGGAAGACAGCGGTGCCGCCGACAGCGTTGCCCGTGCCATAGTGAATAAACTGGGTATGAAGCACGCGGTCTTGGCCGTGGTTATTGCCTGTGCGGTGTTAACCTACGGCGGCGTCAGTGTATTTATCGTCGCCTTTTCGGTTTACCCAATGGCCCTTAGCTTGTTTAAAGATGCCGACTTACCACGACGCTTTATTCCCGCTACGCTCGCGTTTGGCTCGGTGACCTTTACCATGACCTCGGCGGGTTCACCAGAGATCCAAAACTGGATCCCCATTAAGTACCTCGGCACCTCACCCTACGCCGCATGGGAAGTCAGTTTAGTGATTGCCGTGTTTATGGCCATCACTGGCTACTGGTGGCTGAAACGGATGATCACCAAAGCGGTAAATAATGGCGAGCGCTTTGAAAGTCGTGATGATGACCCGGAAATACCAGAGCGTGACTATCCGCACCCCATTACCGGTGTTATTCCCTTGCTAGTGGTGCTCGCGCTGTCTTTTAGCTTGCACGATGTGCTACAGCAAAGTGCTTTGATAGTGGCATTACTCGGCGGTGTACTCGCACTGCTGATTATCAACTTTAAACACTTTCACAATCTCAGCGGTGCTATCAACTTAGGCACGACCGGCGCGCTGGTGGCTATCGGTAATACCAGTGCCGTGGTTGGTTTTGGTGCGGTGGCGAAAAACACCGAGGCCTTCCAATTGGCGGTCGAAGTCATGACTAATATGCCAGGTAATGAGTTGTTAGGTGCAGCTGTGGCAGTGAGTGTTATTGCTGGGCTGACCGGTTCAGCCTCAGGTGGGCAGGCCATCGCCTTACCTTTAGTCGCTCCTCATTACCTTGATGCTGGCGTCAATCCTGAACAATTACACCGGGTGGTGGCAATCAGTTCAGGGGCGCTCGATACCCTGCCGCATAATGGCTATGTGGTCACCACCATCCGCGCAATTTGTAAAGAAACCCATCAACGCGCGTACTGGTCAATGGCGGCACTGACAGCGGTGATCCCATTAATTGGCGTGGCGCTAGCGCTGGCCTTATTTATCTTGTTTTAAGGAGTGAATACCATGTCCATGCTAAAAGTCATTGGCGTTGTTTTAATTATTGCTAGCCATTGGGCGAGTGCGCAAAGTGACCCTATGCTAGTGGAAAAGCAGCGTTTTGCCTTTACAAACTACACCACTGAATCGGGCGAGACCCTGCCCGAGGTGCAGGTCGGTTGGGAAAGCTACGGCACCCTTAACGAGGCTAAAGACAACGTTATTCTGATCCCCCACTTTTTCTCGGGGACGTCTCATGCTGCGGGTAAATACAGTGTTGATGATGCCCAGCCCGGGTATTGGGATGCGATTATCGGCCCAGGCAAGGCCATTGATACCAACAAATATTATGTGATTAGCTCTGACACCTTGGTAAACGCCAATTGGCATAACGAACAGGTGATCACCACCGGTCCGGCGTCTATCAACCCTAAAACCGGAAAGCCCTATGGTTTAGACTTCCCGGTGGTAACCATTGGCGATTTTGTGGAAGTACAAAAGCGCCTGCTGGATAGCTTGGGGATCGAAAAATTACACGCCGTTATAGGTGCATCAATGGGCTCATTTCAAGCCTTAGAGTGGTCGGTGCGCTACCCCGATATGGTCGAGCGTTTGGTGCATGTCATTGGCGCTGCGAAAATGGATGCTTGGACGGTCCCTGCATTAGAGAAGTGGGCATTGCCTATTCGCCTTGACGCCAATTGGAACAACGGCAATTACTACGACGGAGAACGCCCACTGGCTGGGGTGACGGCCACCATGTTGAATATCACCCAAGATGCCATGCATCCAAAAATTTACCAAGCGAGCTTCCCGAATTTTACAGTGCAGGATGAAGGTGCCAAGCAAGATATTCGTACTTTACCGGCCATTAGCCAAACCTTATATCAACGTGCCGCTGCCCGCGCTCAGACCCAAGATGCCAACCATATTTTGTACTTGGTTCGCGCCTCTCAGCTCTACAGTGCCGGTATGCAAGAAGACTTAAGCGCCGCTGCAAAGAAAATCAAAGCAAATATCTTATTGATGCCGGCGAGCAATGACTTACTGCTGCGCCCAGGCCCAGTACGGGCGTTTGCGCAGTTGCTAAAAGCACAAGGGAAAAACGTAAAAATAGAAGAAATAGACGGTATTTGGGGGCACCTTGACGGTATTTTCTCGATTCAAACAAAAGCGCCTGTCATTGCCGAGTTTTTAGCGGAGTAACCATGAATAAGCGAATTTTAATTACCGGCGCGGCCAGTGGCATTGGTCGCTACGTAGCCGAACACCTTGGCAACCAAGGACATGAAATCTTACTTACCGACCTGGACGGTGAACGCGCAAAGACTGAGGTTAATCGACTCAAAGAGCAGGGCATTCGAGCCCAAGGTCTTGCTTTGAATGTTGCAGACTTGCCAGCGTTAGAGCACTTTATCGCCAGTCAGCCAACAATTGATGTGCTAATTAATAATGCGGGCATTCAGCATGTGGAGCGCTTAGAGGATTACCCTTTAGATAAATGGCAGCTTCTGCAAGATGTGTTGCTTAATGGCCCAGCGATGCTCACCAAAGCGGTGTTGCCGGCAATGCGCGAACAAAATTTTGGCCGCATCATTAATATTGGCTCTATTCACGCTCAGGTGGCGTCCAAGTATAAGTCGGCGTATGTCGCTGCCAAGCATGGTTTGATTGGCCTCGGCAAAGTGCTGGCATTGGAAACAGGAGATGTGGATATTACCGTGAACACCATTTGTCCTGCTTATGTGAAAACACCGCTGGTAGAGGCGCAAATCGCTAGCCAAGCTAAGCAGCATGGCATTTCCGAGCAGCAAGTGATCGATACCATTATGCTCGCGCCGATGCCGAAAAAGGCCTTTATTGGTTTAGATGAAATAGCCCATACCGTTGATTTTTTAATGGCCGACGCGGCGCGCAATATCACCGCTCAAGCCATCGCCCTTGATGGCGGTTGGACCGCGCAATAGGAGAGCACATGGCAGGTTTTAATAAAGTTGTAAGCAGCTACCAAGAAGCAATGGCAGGGTTAGAAAATGACATGACCGTGATTGCCGGTGGTTTTGGTTTATGTGGAATTCCCGAGGGTCTGATAAAAGCAATTAAAGAAAGAGGCACAACTGGACTCACTGTGGTTTCCAATAACTGTGGCATCGATGGTTTTGGCTTGGGTATTTTGCTGGAAGACCGACAAATTAAAAAAATGGTGGCCTCCTATGTGGGTGAGAATGCACTGTTCGAGCAGCAGTTGCTCAGCGGTGAATTGGCTGTGGAATTAACGCCGCAGGGCACCCTAGCGGAGAAGATGCGCGCCGGTGGCGCCGGCATTCCCGCCTTTTTCACCGCTACAGGGGTGGGCACTGTAGTGGCCGAAGGGAAAGAGATTAAGCAATTTAATGGCCGTGACTATGTGCTGGAACCGAGTATTGTCGGTGATTTTGCCATTGTTAAAGCGTGGAAGGCAGACCGCTATGGTAATTGTGTGTACCGCCATACGGCGATGAACTTCAACCCTATGGCGGCAACAGCAGGTAAAATCACTGTGGTTGAAGCGGAAGAAATTGTTGAGCCAGGTGAGCTGCAGCCTAGTGAGATCCACACTCCAGGTATTTATGTGCAGCGGGTGATCAAAGGGCAATTTGAAAAGCGCATTGAAAAACGCACGGTAAGAGGATAACAGCATGGCATTAACGCGAGAACAAATGGCGCAGCGCGTGGCCCAAGAATTACGCGATGGCTACTATGTAAACTTAGGCATAGGTATTCCTACCTTGGTTGCCAACTATGTGCCACAAGGCATTGATGTGATGCTGCAATCGGAAAATGGCTTACTGGGAATGGGTGAGTACCCAACAGAAGAGACGGTCGATGCCGATATGATAAACGCGGGTAAAGAAACGGTGACTGCGCGCACCGGCGCGGCTATTTTTAATTCCGCTGAAAGCTTTGCCATGATCCGAGGTGGCCATGTCGATTTAACCGTGCTCGGAGCCTTTGAAGTGGATCAAAATGGCAATATTGCTAGCTGGATGATCCCCAAGAAGTTGGTTAAGGGTATGGGCGGTGCCATGGACTTAGTTGCCGGTGCTAAAAACATTATTTGTACCATGACTCATGCCAGCAAGCATGGTGAATCGAAATTGCTAAAGCAATGCGCGCTTCCCCTAACCGGTGTAGGTTGTATAAACAAGGTGATCACCGATTTAGCGTTACTAGAAATAAAAGATGGAGCCTTTCATCTGCTAGAGCGCGCACCGGGTGTGAGCGTGGAAGAAATCAAAGCCAAGACTCAAGGTCAGTTAGTCTGTCCCGATGAAGTGCCAGAGATGGCCTTGGCGTAAAACTTACTTACATTTTCATGGCTGCATAAGGCGGTATTTTGCGGCATGCTAAAGCAGTTAATGCAAAGGAGAAAGTGCAATGCAATGTCATGAAATTGATTACGAAATTATCGGCGAATCGATGCAAATGGTGGAGGTCGAACTGGATCCCAGTGAAACAGTTATAGCCGAAGCGGGCGCCATGAACTACCTCGAAGAAGGGATCAGCTACGAGGCGAAAATGGGTGATGGCTCGCAGGTAAACCAGGGCTTTATGAGTAAGCTGTTCAGTGCGGGTAAGCGCATGATCAGTGGTGAATCCTTGTTTATGACCCACTTTACTAACCAGGGTGAGGGCAAAAAGCGTGTGGCTTTCGCGGCGCCTTTCCCCGGCTCCATCATTCCTTTAAATATGGCCGAACTAGGCGAGCAAGTGTATCTGCAAAAGGATTCATTCCTGTGTGCGGCGATGGGCACCGAGGTGAATATCGCCTTTCAGCGCCGCCTAGGAGCGGGCTTTTTTGGTGGTGAAGGGTTTATCTTACAGCACCTCAAAGGGGATGGTATGGCCTTTGCCCATGCCGGGGGCACGGTAGTTGAGAAGCGTCTAAATGGCGAGACCCTGCGCTTAGACACCGGTTGTGTAGTCGGCTTTAGCGGCGATATCGACTTTGATATTGAGCGCGTGAAAGGACTTAGATCAATGTTCTTCGGCGGCGAGGGGCTATTTTTAGCCACGTTGCGAGGCCATGGCACGGTGTGGGTGCAAAGCTTACCATTCTCCCGACTTGCCGACCGCGTGCTAGAGCATGCCCCGAGAGCGGGTGGTTCGCGCCAAGGTGAAGGTTCTATCTTAGGTGGCCTTGGCGATCTTATTGACGGTGACTAAGGGCTCAGCTGGACTACGGTTTGGCAATGCCACATAGGTATTGCCACTCTTGTTCGCTCACCGGCATGACCGATAAACGCCCTGACTTTTTTAAAGCCAGCTCTGCGATGGCGGGGTCTGCCTTAATTGCTTTTAAGGTTATCGGCTGCTGAAAGCTTTGCCGGTATTGCACATCGACACTAAACCAGCGTGGTGACTCTGATGTGGCCTTAGGGTCATAATAATCACTACTGGCATCGAACTGCGTGGGGTCTGCATAAGGGCCTCGTGTCACTGCACCGATGCCGACAATCGCGGGCACCTTGCAACTAGAGTGATAGATAAAGACCTTGTCACCCACTTGCATGCCATCGCGGATAAAATTACGGGCTTGGTAATTGCGTACCCCATCCCATACCGTAGTGCCGTTTTCGGCGGCTTGTAAGTCTGCCAACGAAAACGCGTCGGGCTCTGTTTTTAATAACCAGTAAGCCATGCTCTATCCTGTGCTGAACTAGGTAATCAGGTTCATTGTATAGTATTATCATTGTATTAGCTGCAATGTGGTAATGAGGACGCAATGAGCCAAGCATTAGATAAATTACTTTCCTTACTCAAGTTAGAAGAAATCGAACTCGGTCTTTATCGTGGTGCCAGCCAAGACCTTGGCTTTAAAGCGGTATTTGGTGGCCAAGTAATGGGCCAAGCGCTGTCGGCTGCGAAGGAAACTTTGCCGGAAGGGCGCGTTGTTCACTCATTGCACTCGTACTTCCTGCGCCCTGGCGATGCCTCTCGCCCCATTGTTTACGATGTCGAAAATATTCGCGATGGTCGAAGCCTAAGTACGCGGCGCGTCAGCGCTATTCAGTATGGTAAGCCCATTTTCTACATGACGGCGTCATTCTCTGGTGAATCTCAAGGGCTTGAACACCAAAGCGCCATGCCGGATGTGCCTGCACCTGAGGGGCTACGCCCAGCACTTGAGTTTTATCAAGAGCACGCTCATCAGATCCCTGAGCCAATCCGCAATAAATTTATCAGTGAAAAGCCCATTGAAATGCGCCCGGTGAACTTCCAAAACCCCTTTAAGCCAGAAGTTTCTGAGCCAGTGAAGCACATTTGGTTTAAAGCCAATGGCGAGATGCCAGATGACCAGCGTATTCACAATTACCTGCTAGCCTACGCCTCTGACTTCGAGTTTCTACCTACGGCGCTCCAGCCCCATGGTAAGTCATTTATGCACCCCAGCATGCAAGTGGCGACCATCGATCATGCCATGTGGTTCCACCGCCCATTCCGTATGGACGAGTGGATGCTGTATAGCGTTGACAGCCCCAGTGCTAGCGGCGGACGCGGCCTTGTGCGTGGGCAGTTCTTTAACCGTGCTGGCGAACTCGTAGCCTCGACCATTCAAGAAGGGGTGATGCGCGAGCGCTAGGCATCAAACATCAGCACGGCGTTAAAATTCGCTTCAAAGCCCACGGCGCGCCTGTAGGTCAGGCTTTAGCCTGACAATGATTGTCGGGTCGTCGACATTGATGGCCTCTTGTAGGAGGCACTCGTTGTAGGTCAGGCTTTAGCCTGACAATCTATTCGAACAGGTTACCCATAGGTCGGCCTTTGCACCAAGGACGGCGATACTCGGGTAACGCAGGAGCAGTTACCTGAGCGCGAATCAAAACGGGAAAGATCACATCTCTTCTAACATGCCACGCGTGTAAGAAACCCATTGGTAAGCGGGAATACTTGAATCAAGATAGAAATCAGGTTGAATGCCTTTACCGTCAATTGTCATTTCTGGGATTCGCAGGCTTTTACTAAGGCTGTAGTGCAGCGTTAGATTCTTACTTGGGGAATCGACTTGGTGCATATTAGAGATATCCAAAACACCACGCGTTGGAGCGCCTAATAGCTTCACTTTATAGCTTTGTTTTGCGGCAAGTAAAAACTGCTCTGCTGCCATTACTCTCATCGATTAAAATACCCACCTTCTTTGGTAAAGGGTTAACGTTTTCTAACTTCTTTACGCTAACTGATTGTGCATCCAAATTAACAAATTGACCTAAGCGTTGTTGCAGCGTTTTGTAACCCTCTTTGGCCCATTTTTTATCGTCGTCACAGAAATTCTCATCGTCGATAAACTTTAGCATTCTTGAATTATTCAGCGGTGTTGATAAGAACTCAACTCCTACATTGCGTATAGGGTTGGTGTAGATGATAGGCAATATTTCTTCATAACTGATATCACTACCACCGCCGTTGCCGCGTATATCTATGATAATATTTTCAGTATTTAGAATGGTTTCTAGGTTGTCTCGAATGACGGTATCAATATGTTTTTTCTCGGTATATGAAAATGATGGAATTCTAAGTAAGGCTGTTTTCTTGCTTAATTGTTTAACCAATGGTGTTTTAGACACCATAAGTTGAACATATTGAAGAACTTCAGCTTTGCTCTCTTCTTTGGGGCTCTGTCTTGATAAGGTTAGCCAATTATTTCCCAAGCTAAGGTGGTTTTGATCTATAAAGCCTACTGAATCTACATGGCGTATAGAGTGGTCAGCCATATAATAGGTGGCTTTATAAGTACCATCATTCTTCTCATTGAGGATGAATTTCAGTTGGCCTGGTTGCCACTTTGAATTTGTCGACTCAATCACATAGCCATTATAATTACTGCCTTCTTTTTTTAGTCCAACTGTATAGCTCGGCAAGCGCCATATTCCTTCTATATCCTCTTTGCTTTTATTATTTAAATACTGTTGGAATTCTGTTTTATTAAAGTTGTGAACAGAAGCGTTATTCTCTTTTTTTACATTGAGGCTGAGTCCTATATGGCCTTCACGGAAGAATAACAACCATTGTTGAAGCTTTTGGTGGCAGTCACTTATGTCGTCAGCATTTTTGATAGCCTTGAGAGATGCTTTATTATGTTCGAGGTAGTTTTTTTCGCCTTTTTGAGATAGCGCATACTGAAAGCCCGCATCATTGTTCTCAAAAGTTTTCTTTAGCCAATTAAATTCCTGTTCACAGCTATAGTCACTGGCGGTAGATGTCAATGGGAAAAATAACAGTAAAAATGCTAACTTTTTCATAGGTGGCGAAGTCCTTTCGTATATAAGTAGGGGGTATGTCAGTACTATACCCTAATAAATACTCAACCTAGAGCTATCTTTTATATCTATTTGCGTTGGTAGCAGGGCTCTCTCGCGGCGGATTAAGTGCTATATGTACAATCAGCAGCTTTAGGGCGTTATTTGTCTAAGTGGCGGTTTAGATTATTGTAGGTGAAGCCCTACGCTGGCACCTTTTGATACTGCGATGCCTATGATTGCAGTTACTTTTTATAGGGCATGTCCCATATAGGATGCGACGAGTTGTAGGTCAGACTTTAGTCTGAAAACTGTGTAAGTAAATCTGGAGATCGTCAGGTCGCCAACAGTATCTAAACTATTTCACTGAGTCGTCAGGCTAAAGCCTGACCTACAACAGTTGGCTAATGCGATAAGCTCTAACAAAGTCGATTGCGTTGTCAGGTTCAAACCTGACCCACAGATAACTAACTCAGGGCAGGCTACTAGATAACTGCTCCTGCCTTACCCTATTACCGCCGTCCTAGGTGGCAAACCCTGACCTACAGGTATCACCTAATCCCGTTATGATTCGCGCTTTCGATCTCAGCTTTTGTTGTGGAGTGTGCTTAAAACAACTGGGCTTGGATGCGAAGTTAGGTTTATCGAGTCAGGACGACGAGTTAAACCGTGTTGAAAGCTAAGCGGAGCGTTTAACAAAAACCTGAGTTCGTAAGCATTGGCGAATCACGGGCGCCCTAGGAGTTGTTAGAGGAAATGGGCGCGCATTTCCTCTAACCCGTTGTCGGCGGCCCGGCAAGATCTAAACTGTGTCACTGAGTTGTCAGGCTAAAGCCTGACCTACAGATAACTAATTTAGAGATGACGGGCAGGCTAATAGGTAACAGCTCCTGCGTTACCCTGGTTGGCGGCAAAGCATGACCTACAACGCTTGGCTAATGCGGCAAAGCCAGAGCTAAAAATAGTACCTTTGTCGGCGCAGAGCACCGACCTACAAGTATTCATTCAAGCAAGGCAGTCAGGTGTCCACTTCCCGTTAATAACACAGGCTTGCACCTGACTCTTCGTTAGCGTGTTGCTGCCACCGTATCACTAATCGATTGCCAAATCCGTGCGGGTAACAGCTGATGTAAATCCTCATTGAGAATAAGCAGAGCATCACTGTGTATTAGTTTATTGTCATCTTGTTTGCTGATTAATTGTTGCTCGCTGAGGTTGGCAATAAAGCTGGAAAGCACTTTTTTGTCAAAGAACTCGGGGCTCTTAATGCCATGCAAAGTGCCTAAACGCTGCGCTACGGCGGTGCTTTCTTTTTCCAATTCTGCTGGACTTAAGCTTTTATCTTCACTGAGTAAGCCAATGACTAAGGCGTAGCGCATCAAGGTGTGGTGTACCACTTTACCCAGCATTTCAAGCGTTGCTGGGTTATCGCCGTCTTTAAGTACTTCAAGCTGGTCGCCCTGTTCGCGGATCAGCCCTTGGTCAACAAAGCTACTAAGAATATTGTCGATATACTCATCTTTTAGCTCCAGTAAGAACCATTCTTTGGCAAACAGCGGGTATAGACGTTTAACCTGAGCTTTGCATTCACTGCGGGTAATTCGATGGTTGTTAAACAGTTGTTGTGCAATAACGCTAGGCACGGCAAATAAGTGCAGCACATTGTTACGGTAGTAATTAAATAAGGTGCGCTCTTTTTCGGTGATGGCAATGATGTCGCCGAATTGATCTTTAAGCACATCAAACTTGTTGAGTGTCAGTGCATGTTCCAGTAATTGCTTGGCGTTTTGTTCGGGCAAGGTTATTTGTTCGCTTAATGGTGCATCGCTGAGCATGCGCAGATAGAAGTTCATTTGCTCAATTAGCTGCACCTTACTGAGCGCAAACTGGTCGTTAGTCAGTAAAATTGTGGCTAACAGGTTCACCGAGTTGATGGCGGCAGCACTATTAATATTGACCATAATTTCATCGGCTAGCTTGCTTACCTGAGAGCCTAGCCATGCTGGTTTTTGTACATCGGTAGGGTGAATGGCGTCGCGCCAATCAGGCTGTTGCTCATTAAGGAATTGATTAACGTTAATGGGGGCGCCAAAATTCACATTACCACGGCCATAGTTCTTCAGGTTTTTGATGGCTTTAAACACCCCAAAGACCGATTCGTTCTTTTTATTATTACCCGCCAATTCTTTTAGGTAGGTGTTAATTTCCATGACGTGCTCGTAACCAATGTACACCGGTACAATAGAAATTGGGCGGTCAATCCCCCTTAGCATCGCTTGCAATGTCATTGCCAGCATTCCGGTTTTTGGGGGAAGTAAACGGCCAGTACGGCTGCGTCCACCCTCGGTATAAAACTTCACCGAGTAGCCTTTAATAAAGAGTTGACTGAGGTACTCTTTGAATACCGCTGAGTAGAGTTTATTACCGCTAAACGAGCGACGAATAAAGAACGCACCACTGCGACGGAATATCGGCCCTGCAGGGAAAAAATCCAGATTAATGCCGGCGGCAATATGCGGCGGTACTAAGCCTTGATGATAAATTACATACGTGAGCAGTAGATAATCCATGTGGCTGCGATGACAGGGGACATAAATGACTTCGTGGCCTTTGTCGGTGAGCTCACGCACTTGTTCGGCGTAACGTACATCAATACCGTTATACAGCTTGTTCCAAAGCCAAGTTAAGACTCTATCGGCAACACGAACCATGGCATCAGAATAATTGGCAGCGACTTCATCGAGTAAACGTAAGGCGTTTTGTCGTGCTTCTTCATGACTCAAGCCCTTCGCTTTGGCTTCATCAGCAATGGCCTTTTTGATCGTCGGTGAGGCCAACAGTGAGTTAAAAAGCTGTTCTCTCGAGGGGAGTTTAGGCCCCGTAGCGGCCAACTTTTGACGGCGAAAGTGCACCCGCGCCACGCGAATAAGTTTGTGAGGTAGCTCGTCTTTATCCCCTTTTTCATGCACTAGTTGGGTTAAATCTAGGGGCTGGCTAAAGCGAATAAAGTTGTCTCGCCCGGAAAAAAGCACCACAAATATTTTGCGAAACCAGCTCGGTGTGAGCGAGTGGGAAATTAACGTTCCTAAACCAGGCTTTTCTTTTCCTGGATTACGGCCCCATAAAATGGTCACCGGTATTATTTGGATTTTCTGCTCTGGAGCTTGTTCTAACGCGGCGAAAATACGCTTGCCTTGTTCGGTGGCGTCACTGGGCTTGCTCGTTGAGCCGAACAATGGCGGCGGGTTTTGGATACCAATAAAGCGTGGTAACGACTTTGAAGCCAACAATTGTTCTTTGGTTGGATCAGGGAGGTTTAGGCGTCGACATACCTTGGCTAAGGCGGCGATATCGGTGCGCGAATTGAGTCGACCAATATAAAAGGTCGGTACGTTAACATCAAGCTCGTACTCCGCCACAGGCTCCTTGGGGAGCACCTTAGAGTTCACGCTCAAGGCGTTGAGGATGCGCGCTAAGAAATCTATACCACGGCTTAACACTTTCATGGAATGGGTCACTCACTAAAGCACTTTATCACTTTGCCACCATTGGCAATGGATAAGAAAACACAAAATAGTGCGATAGGATACCAAGTTATCACTGGACTGACCATTTTTGGGCAAGAAGCTGAAGGCTATTCATATTAGAAATCCTCACGTTAGCTTTTCTAATAAGGGGTTACTAATGCGTTGATTATAAAATAACCTGGCTTTAAGCTTGTTGTCAGTTCCCAAAACGGATAATACGAACAATGGCGCTTACATCAAGCATCAGGCTAGGTAATAAGTCGTATCCCTGGGACTGATTACCTCGTTACGAAGGACATGAAGAGGGCGTTTGCATAGCAGCAGCACCCTTGCTCTGTAGGCGTACTTCTTCTTGTCTAACGTACTTCTTTTATTATGCAAATAGTTGTTGCATTTATCACCAATCTCTCTATAATACGCAGACTTTCTTTGCCATAGGCTCGCCTAGGTAGAAGGAAGTTAAATATAGGCTTGGATTTCAAGCAATAAACAGGAGTTCCGATTTGGAACTCAACGTAGATATAAGAGAACAACCGACTCCTTAAAATATTAGGGATGCTTCGGCGGTTTTTTTATGCTCTTTTTAAATGCTCTTTTAATTGAGGTTTTAGAATGTCAAATCAACGCATTCGCATTCGCCTAAAAGCTTTTGACCACCGTTTGATTGACCAATCAACGGCGGAAATTGTGGAAACTGCGAAACGCACAGGTGCTCAGGTACGTGGTCCAATCCCACTTCCTACACGCAAAGAACGTTTCACTGTATTGATCTCTCCGCACGTTAACAAAGACGCGCGTGATCAGTACGAGATCCGCACCCACAAACGTCTGATCGACATCGTAGAGCCAACTGACAAGACTGTAGACGCACTTATGCGCCTAGACCTTGCTGCTGGTGTTGATGTTCAAATCAGCCTGGGTTAATCGGAAGATTAGAGAGGTTTTAGGAAAATGGCATTAGGTCTAGTCGGTCGTAAAGTGGGTATGACTCGCATCTTCACTGAAGATGGCGTATCTATCCCTGTGACAGTTATCGAAGCGACTCCTAACCGTGTTACGCAGATTAAATCTGACGAAACAGACGGTTATAACGCGCTTCAAGTAACCGCAGGCGAGAAAAAAGCTAGCCGTGTAAACAAACCAGCAGCGGGTCACTTCGCTAAAGCTGGTGTTGAAGCGGGTCGCGGTCTGTGGGAATTCCGTCTTAATGGCGGTGAAGGCGACTTTGAAGTAGGTAGCGAAATCACTGTTGATGTATTCAACGAAGTGAAAAAAGTAGACGTTACTGGTACTTCAAAAGGTAAAGGTTTCCAAGGTGGTGTTAAGCGCTGGAACTTCTCCATGCAAGACGCGACTCACGGTAACTCAATTTCTCACCGTGCTCCTGGTTCAATCGGTCAAAACCAATCACCTGGTAAGGTGTTTAAAGGTAAGAAAATGGCTGGTCAAATGGGTAATGTGCAATCCACAACTCAGAACCTTGAGCTAGTACGTGTTGACGCTGAGCGTAATCTGCTTCTAGTTAAAGGTGCAGTACCTGGCGCTATCGGCGGTGACGTTATCGTTAAACCTGCTGTTAAAGCATAAGTCCTGGAGATTTAGTGATGGAATTAGCAATTAAAGACGCGTCAGGCGCTCTTGAAGTTTCCGAAGCTACTTTTGGACGTGAGTTTAACGAAGCCTTAGTACACCAAGTAGTTGTTGCTTATGCAGCAGGTGCTCGTCAAGGTACTAAAGCTCAGAAGACACGTTCTGAAGTAAGCGGTGGCGGTAAGAAGCCATGGCGTCAAAAAGGTACTGGCCGTGCTCGTGCTGGTACAATCCGCAGCCCAATCTGGCGCAGCGGTGGTGTGACTTTTGCAGCTAAGCCGCAAGATCACAGCCAAAAAGTTAACCGTAAGATGTATCGCGGTGCGATTAAGAGCATCTTGTCTGAGCTTGTTCGTCAAGAGCGTTTAGTTGTCGTTGAGAACTTCGCTGTTGAAGCTCCTAAGACAAAAGAGCTTGTAGCTAAGCTTAAAGAGCTTGAGCTTAAAGACGTGCTTATCGTGACTGAGGAAGTAGAAGAAAATCTATTCCTTGCTGCACGTAACCTTTATAAGGTTGACGTCCGTGATGTAGCTGGCATTGACCCTGTAAGCCTAATCGCATTTGATAAGGTTCTTATTACTAAGGGTGCTGTTAAGCAACTTGAGGAGGCGCTAGCATGATCCGTGAAGAACGTCTTTTAAAAGTAATCCTTGCTCCACACATCTCTGAGAAGAGCACTGTATCTGCTGAAGAAAACAACACCATTGTTTTCAAAGTAGCAAAAGATGCAACTAAAGCTGAAGTTAAAGCAGCTGTAGAGAAGCTTTTCGAAGTAGAAGTAACTGGTGTTCGCACACTGAATGTTAAGGGTAAATCAAAGCGTACTGGTATGCGTTTCGGCCGCCGCAGCGACTGGAAGAAAGCCTACGTTACTCTTAAAGAAGGTAGCGAGCTAGACTTTGTCGGCGGCGCCGAGTAATAAGGGGAGTTAGAATTATGGCACTTCAAAAGTGTAAACCAACTTCTGCGGGTCGTCGTCACGTCGTTAAAGTGGTAAACCCTGATCTACATAAGGGTAAGCCATACGCTCCGCTTCTAGAGAAAAACTCTAAATCTGGTGGTCGTAACAACAAAGGTCGTATCACGGTTCGTCATATCGGTGGTGGTCACAAGCATCACTATCGTGTAATTGACTTTAAACGCACTAAAGATGGCATCCCAGCTAAAGTAGAGCGTCTAGAGTATGATCCAAACCGTAGCGCGAACATCGCGTTGGTTTGTTATGCAGACGGTGAGCGTCGTTACATCATCGCTCCAAAAGGTCTTAAGGCCGGTGATTCAATCCAATCTGGTGTAGATGCACCAATCAAGGTTGGTAATACATTGCCTATGCGCAATATGCCGGTTGGTTCGACTGTACACAACGTAGAGCTTAAGCCTGGTAAAGGTGCCCAGATGGCACGTTCAGCAGGTGCATACGTACAAATCCTAGCACGTGAAGGTCAATACGTGACTCTACGTCTTCGTTCAGGCGAAGTTCGTAAAGTTGAGTCAGACTGTCGCGCTACACTAGGTGAAGTAGGTAATGCTGAGCACATGCTACGTTCACTAGGTAAAGCTGGTGCTAACCGCTGGCGCGGTGTTCGTCCGACCGTTCGTGGTGTTGCCATGAACCCGGTAGATCACCCACACGGTGGTGGTGAAGGTCGTACTTCTGGTGGTCGTCACCCTGTATCTCCATGGGGCACGCCTACTAAAGGTTACAAGACCCGTAAGAACAAGCGTACTGATAAGTTCATCGTACGTCGTCGTACTAAATAATAGTTGAGGAATAGCCATGCCACGTTCTCTCAAGAAAGGTCCTTTTATTGACCTGCACTTGCTGAAGAAGGTAGAGAAAGCGTTGGAAAGCGGTGACAAGAAGCCAATTAAAACTTGGAGCCGTCGTTCAATGATCATACCTAACATGATCGGATTGACCATCGCTGTCCATAATGGTCGTCAGCACGTTCCTGTGTTTGTCACAGACGAAATGATCGGTCACAAACTAGGTGAGTTTGCACCTACACGTACTTATCGCGGCCATGCTGCTGATAAGAAAGCGAAGAAACGTTAAGGGGTTGAAGATGGAAGCATTAGCTAAACACAAATTCGCCTCTGGTTCGGCGCAAAAAGCACGTCTAGTTGCTGATCAGATCCGTGGACTACCGGTCGATCGCGCGCTAGAAATCCTGGCGTACAGCCCTAAAAAAGCGGCTGTGTTAGTTAAAAAAGTACTTGAGTCTGCTATCGCGAACGCGGAGCACAACGAAGGTGCTGACATTGATGAGCTTGTAGTAGCGAAAGTATTTGTAGACGAAGGTCCTACAATGAAACGCATTATGCCTCGTGCTAAAGGACGCGCAGACCGCATCCTTAAGCGTACAAGCCACATCACTGTTGTGGTTTCGGATAGCTAGGAGATATAAGTAATGGGACAAAAAGTTCATCCTACTGGTATTCGCCTAGGTATCTCTAAACCTTGGGTTTCTACCTGGTACGCGAATACAAAAGATTTCTCTGAACAGCTTTTTGGCGATCACAAAGTACGTTCTTTCCTTACTAAGGAACTTAAGAACGCTTCTGTGGCTAAAATCGTTATCGAGCGTCCAGCTAAATCAATCCGTGTAACAATTCACACAGCTCGTCCTGGTGTTGTTATCGGTAAAAAAGGCGAAGACGTTGAAAAGCTACGTCAAGCTGTAACTAAAATCGCTGGTGTACCTGCGCAAATCAATATTGCGGAAGTACGTAAACCAGAACTTGATGCACAACTAGTTGCTGACGGCATTGCCTCACAGCTAGAGCGTCGTGTTATGTTCCGTCGCGCAATGAAGCGTTCGGTACAAAATGCAATGCGCTTAGGTGCAAAAGGTATCAAAGTTGAAGTAAGCGGTCGTCTAGGCGGCGCAGAAATCGCACGTGCTGAGTGGTACCGTGAAGGTCGTGTACCTCTACACACTCTACGTGCTGATATCGATTACGCAACTTCTGAAGCTTCAACCACTTACGGCATCATCGGTGTTAAAGTATGGATCTTCAAAGGCGAAGTAATTGGTGGTCTTCCACTAAACGCTGAGCAAGAGAAGCCTGCTAAACGCGGACCGAAGAAAGCCAAGAAAAGTGCTAAGTAGGAGTAGCGAGTAATGTTACAGCCAAAACGTACAAAATTCCGTAAGGTGCACAAAGGCCGCAACCGTGGTCTTGCACAAAACGGTAACAAAGTAAGCTTCGGTACTTTCGGTCTTAAAGCCACTGGCCGTGGTCGTATGACTGCACGTCAAATCGAAGCAGCTCGTCGAGCTATGACACGTCACATCAAGCGTCAAGGTAAAATCTGGATCCGTGTATTCCCAGACAAGCCAATCACTGAAAAGCCGCTTGAAGTTCGTATGGGTAAAGGTAAAGGTTCTGTTGAATACTGGGTTGCTGAAATTCAGCCTGGTAAAGTACTTTACGAGATGGAAGGTGTTTCAGAAGAGCTTGCTCGCGAAGCATTTAACCTAGCTGCTCGTAAATTACCTTTCAAAACCACTTTTGTAACTCGGACGGTGATGTAATGAAAGCTAGCGAACTTAAAGACAAAAGCGTAGAAGAGCTTAACGCTGAACTTATCGAGCTTCTTCGTGAGCAGTTCAACCTGCGCATGCAAGCAAGCACTGGTCAGCTAGCTCAATCTCATATGCTACGTAAAGTACGTCGCGATATCGCGCGTGTTAAAACGGTTATCAACCAGAAGGCAGGTGCATAATGAGCGAGAAGATCCGTACTCTACAAGGCCGTGTAATTAGCGACAAGATGGACAAGTCTTTCACTGTTGCTGTGGCACGTTACGTGAAGCACCCGGTATACGGTAAATTCATGAAGCGTACAACCAAGTTGCACGTGCATGACGAGAACAACACTGCTCAAACAGGCGATACAGTTACTATTCGTGAATGTGCGCCTATCTCTAAGACTAAGTCTTGGACTTTGGTAGACGTTGTTGAGCGTCCTAAGAAAGCTTAATTTTATTAAGTTTGATTAGACGACTGAAAAGCCCCGGCATATGCTGGGGCTTTTTGTTGTTGGCGACCTTAAACCTTGGTGTCATAATGGGTTCACTTACCTAGTTTTCTCTAGCCCAGCTCGAAAAAGGGGCCTCAATGAGCACCTCACTACAAGACGTATTAATCCTTGGCAATGCGCCAATCAAAGACAATTTAGCTGCGCAGGTCGATGCCTTTGAGCGCGTAGTACGTTTTAACTTTTGTGCCGGAATGCCCGTAAATTTGGGTAGCAAGTGCACTGACTTATGGTTAACTGGACGCGGACGTCAGGCTGCAAAACTGTTGCAGCAGCCTACCGCTGTGGACCCTGAGCGATTACAAAATGTGGTGATCACTGACCCGCCCGCACAGCCTGTTATGCAATCACTATTTCGACTGATCCGTCGTCAAGGAAAGTATGATCATGGTGCGGCACTGCTGGCTAAGTTCGCCCAAAGCCAATCTGGTTGGCGTGTTAGCAAAGAGACTCGCAAGCAGTTACTAAAGCGTTTGCATACTTATGGTAAACCGCAATATAAGCCGGTTTGTCCGAGCTCGGGTACCTTAGCGATTGACCACTTCTTGCAGCAAGGCCATCGCGTTACTATCACCGGATTTGGTTTTCAGGGGTGGAAGCGGCATCCTTGGGACTTAGAGCAGCGTTATGTTGCCGAACTTGTCGATACTGGCAAGTTACAGTGGTTAGCCTGAACACAAAGCGTCGAGACGACATAGCCTCAGATATCGCTTAACTTGGCATTATGCCATGGTCCTTCTAAACTGAGTTTATCAATCACAGCTGTGTCGTGTAGATGAAAAGTGCAGTACCTATTTTATTAATTCTGTTTTTGCTCTGTGGTAGCGCCAGCGCCAAGACGGTGCGATATATCGAGCCCTTTTTTGGCGATGCGACCAGTGATAACAGTTTTCATATCCAAGTTCTCAAACGTGCACTGAGTTTGTCAGAGGCTAAATTTGGTGCAATCTCTGCGCAAGCAATAGACACACCTATGTTGCAGGGACGGCAATTTCGCGCATTGGCGCGTGCCGATATTGACGTATTGTGGTCGATGACGTCCCGTGCCCGTGAGCTTGAAGCACGACCTATTCGCATACCACTTACTATGGGACTTATTGGCTATCGCATCTTTGTTATTAAGCAGCGAGATCGCCATCGCTTTGCCACATTGACTAGCAAAGCACAACTACAGCAACTGCTTGCGTTGCAAGGCCATGATTGGCCGGATACGGAAATTATGAGTAGTAATGGTTTTAAAGTGCGTGGCGTAAGTTGGCATCAAAGTATGTATAAATTACTGGCCGAAGATAAGTTTGATTATTTTCCTCGGGGCGTACTTGAAATTGGCGCTGAGGGAGAAGGGTTAGCGGCCTATGAGCTGAGTATAGATTCCAAATGGGTGCTTCATTACCCCGCCGCAAGCTATTTTTTTGTGCGTCATGAAGATGCTTCATTAGCGCAGCGCTTAGAGTATGGTCTGGCGGCCATGCTGCAAAGCGGCGAGCTAAAAGCTATGATTCTGAATAACCCACACCATATTAATGCGTTGCGAATGCTTAACTTCTCTGATCGCGAGTTTATTCGCTTGGATAACCCACTGCTTCCAGATAGTACACCGACGCTGGATCCGAAATATTGGCTCACGCCACAAGAATTATCTGAATTAGTGTATTAAGCGCTTGACCTTAAGCTAGGTTCAGGTTTTACAGTTTCGCTATCACATTGATAGTAAAGGAACTGAAGCATGACCCCTATGAATCAATATCTACAGGCACTAAGTGTTCGCAACTACGAGAATTCATTCGCGCAAGTTAACCAGTTGATCCGCTCTCATTTACAGCAATTTTCTTTTAGCAGTATCAATTCGCTACTCGGTCGAACGCTGAGTTTAGCGCCTGATGATTTAACCGAAAGAGTGGTTATCAAGCGCCAAGGAGGCTACTGCTTCGAGCACAATAAGCTGATGTACACATTGCTACAGCTCTTGGGCTATGAGGTGCGTCCAGTGATTGCCAGGGTCATGGTTAATGGTCGCAATGACAACCCGCGTTCCCATCGCTTAACCGTATTACGGTGGCAGCAAAAAACCTTTCTAGTTGATGTCGGCTTTGGCGTATTGACGCCGGCTGTAGCAATAGAGCTCGATAACACTGCTATACAGTCCGCCTTTGGGCGGCAGTATCGTGTAGAGGTGCGAGATGGTGAATATTTAGTATGGCAGGTTGCTCCCGAGCAAGTGTGCTTATATCAGGTTTCTTTGGCGAGATTTTACGAACAGGATTGTGAAGTCGCTCACTTTTATAGCCACCGGCATGATAAGGCGGCGTTCGTTAATAACCTGGTGGTGTCTCGAATTACCGCTGAGCAACGATGGTTGTTGCGCAATGACAGCTTTACTCACTTTGAGCTACAACAAGGACGATGGCAACAACACCAGCAGGCTATACGCAGTGTTGATCATTTGCACTGTTTGCTGAGCAATCAACTGCAGGTTAATATTAGCTTGGCAGATTCGCAGCTGCTTTTTCAGCGCTTTGTGAATAAAGTCGAGGCAATAAAAAGCCGCGCATAATGCGCGGCTTGATGCATTTAAGCGACCATTTGTCGCAGCACGTACTGCAAGATTCCACCGTGCTTGTAGTAGTCCCACTCTTTGGGCGTATCTATTCTTACATCGGCTTTAAACTCGGTTTTATTGCCATCCTCGTCGGTGGCTATAATCTCAAGTTCATCGGCTTTATCGAATAGGCCATTAATATCGAAGGTTTCTTTGCCGGTAAGCCCCAGCTCTTCGTGCCCTTCGCCTTCTTTAAATTGCAGGGGTAGCACGCCCATGCCGATTAAGTTCGAACGGTGTATACGCTCGTAGCTTTTTGCAATCACGGCTTTTATGCCTAGCAATAAAGAGCCCTTTGCAGCCCAGTCACGCGACGAGCCTGTGCCGTACTCTGCGCCAGCAAGCACGACCAATGGCGTGCCTTGCTCTTGGTACTGCATCGCAGCATCATAAATACTGGCAATGTCATCCTCGGGCTGAGTGCGAGTAATACCGCCCTCGGTGCCGGGGGCAAGCTGATTGCGCAGACGGACGTTAGCGAAGGTTCCACGCATCATTACTTCGTGGTTACCGCGACGTGAGCCGTAAGAGTTAAAGTCGCCTTTAGCTACGCCATTTTCAAGTAAATACTGACCTGCGGGAGCATCGGCTTTGATGGCACCTGCTGGTGAGATATGGTCGGTGGTTACCGAATCGCCTAACTTGGCAAGACAGCGCGCGCCCTCGATCGTTGGAATACCCGGGGCTTCCTTACTCATGTTGTCAAAGAAAGGCGCTTTACGGATATAGGTTGAGTCGTCGCTCCACTCATAACGCTTTGCCTCTGGCACCTTAATATTGCGCCAGCGTTCGTCGCCCTTGTAAACGTCGGCGTAGCTCTTAGCAAACATTTCTTTGGTGACAGTCGATTTCACCAAATCAGCCACCTCGCTAACCGATGGCCAAATATCTTTTAGATAGACATCTTCGCCATTGCTATCTTGCGTCAGGGGCTCGTTGTATACATCTATATCCGTGCGCCCGGCAATAGCATAAGCGACGACTAAGGGCGGCGAGGCCAAAAAGTTCATCTTCACATCTTGGTGAATACGACCCTCGAAATTACGGTTACCGGAAAGAATCGAGCTTACCACGAGTTTATGCTGAGAAACGGCTTCCTGAATCTCATCAGGTAGTGGGCCAGAGTTACCGATACAGGTTGTACACCCGTAGCCTACGAGGTTAAAGCCAAGGGCCTCCAAGTCGTCCATTAATTCAGCTTTTTTGAGGTAATCAGTGACCACCTGAGAGCCTGGCGCTAATGACGTCTTCACCCAAGGCTTAACGTTTAGCCCCATCTCTTTGGCTTTTTTCGCGACCAAGCCCGCAGCAAGAATGACACTGGGGTTGGAAGTATTGGTACAGCTAGTGATCGCGGCGATGACGCAGGCACCATCGTTTAACTCGAATTCTTCACCCTTGTAGTTTACTTTGGCAACACCGGTGACCTCAGGTTCAGTTTTAGACTGCTTCGGTTGGCCGCCTTCGGAAACGATGCGAGCTTCGTCTTCAACTTCCAATGCTTTCTTCTCTGCGCGTTCATCTTGAAAGCCGCGCAGGTGTTTGGTGATGGTGTCACCCGCCTCATTGAGCGGAATGCGGTCTTGTGGGCGTTTTGGCCCTGCTAAGCTGGGTACAACGTCACCTAAGTCGAGCTCCAAGGTGTCGGTGTACATAGGTTCGTCGCCAGGCTCTCGCCACATGCCTTGATGTTTGGCGTAAGACTCAATGAGTTCGATTTGCTCATCGCTGCGATTTGTGAGCTTAAGGTACTCGAGTGTTTCTTGGTCAATCGGGAAAATACCGCAGGTGGCGCCATATTCTGGTGCCATATTAGCGATAGTCGCGCGGTCAGCGAGCGGCAAGTCTGCCAGGCCGTCACCGTAGAACTCAACAAATTTACCTACAACGCCTTTCTCTCTGAGCATCTGCGTCACTGTGAGTACTAAATCGGTAGCGGTGGTGCCCTCGGGCAGAGCGCCTTTGAGTTTGAAACCAATCACTTGTGGGATCAGTAGACTTATTGGTTGGCCTAACATCGCTGCTTCGGCTTCGATGCCGCCTACACCCCAACCTAATACACCTAGGCCATTAATCATGGTGGTGTGAGAATCGGTGCCCACGAGGCTATCGGGGTACGCTACGCGCTGGCCATTATCCTCTTTGGTAAACACTACGCGTGCTAAATATTCGAGGTTAACTTGGTGAACAATACCGGTTGCCGGTGGCACAACTTTCAAGTTATCAAAAGCAGTTTGCCCCCAACGTAAAAATTCATAGCGCTCTTTATTGCGCTCGTATTCAAGTTTGGCATTCAGGTCAAAAGCACCGTCTTTACCATAGCTGTCAACTTGGACCGAGTGGTCAATGACTAATTCAGCCGGCGATAACGGGTTAATCTTGCTGGGGTCGCCACCTAATTGCTCCATGGCATCGCGCATGGCCGCTAAGTCGACGATAGCCGGTACACCAGTGAAGTCTTGCATCACTACCCGAGCGGGTGTGAACGCGACTTCTTTACTTGGCTTGGCACTAGGGTCCCAATCAAGCAGAGCTTGAATGTCGTCTTTGGTAATGTTTTCGCCATCTTCATGGCGCAGTAGGTTTTCGAGTAAAATTTTCAACGAAAATGGTAAACGTTTCGCAGCATTACCGAGCGGACGAAGAGAGTGGATATGATATTGCTCAGCATTAACAGTAAGCTGTTCAAGCGTTTTGAAGCTGTTGTTCATTGTGACCCCTTTTATTTTTCCATTATTCCTTCATGGGTAACGCAAGATGCGATCCAACATGAATAATGCCCTTGGTTATGACTAAATTTTAGTCATAAATTAGAAGTGGGGTAGAAAAGGATGTTTTCAAGGGGTCTTTGGGTTATCCAAAAGAAATAGGCTTGCGTCCGGTGCGCTCATCTCGTTGTGGCTTTTTGGCTTTTTGTTTTTTTGCAGGAGTGTGAGTTTTAGCCTCTGGATGGGGCTTAGGTTGTCGTTGCACCATATTCTCTGCCGCGCTTAACGCAAATAGCTCGCCATTGAAATACAAGGTGTCTCCTGCACGCATTTTCTTGCGCTTTTGTGTGCAGACCTCTCCGTTAACACCTACGTAGCCGTCGGCGATAAGTAGTTTAGCATGGCCACCACCTTCAGCTAAGTCGAGCACTTTTAAGAGCTTACATAGCTCAATAGGCTCTTCCTCTAATTGCACTTCAATCATGTCGTCATTCATAGTTGAACCAAAGCGGATCGTTATTACGTACAGTATACCCGATAGGCTGCACCACAATGAGAAAATTTGCACTGAACTCATGCAAAATTTACCACTCTAATTGCTGTGACCTTCATGAAAGTGCCATTGAGGCCTATTAAAATAGCGCTTTGAGATTTTGGCGCAGTATTTGCTGGTAAGTGCCAGCCAAATATTTCAGGTAGGTGTAATGGCCCACCAACTTTAACAAATGGAGCTAAGAAAATGGGCGCAAGACAAGCTGTATTCGAAGAGCTTTTAAGTAGTAAATTTGCAGACCATTGCAGTGCAGAGCAAGTCCGTACATCGTTAACACGTGCTATTAAGGCTAATTCGCCACAACGTGAGTTGCTCTTCACTTTGTTATCTCGTTTTAATGACAATCATAACCGCATTCTGTACCAAGGGCACAGTGGCGAAGCTGAGCTTACTTATTGCCACCATAAGTTGTTCAAAGAAGTCACTTATCATAAAGATAGCATCAATAAGTGGTTGGCGAATCACGGTGTAAACACAGTAAACCTTTAGCCACTACAACAATGAGTTTATATACGAGCAGCACCTTGTGCTGCTTTTTTAATTGCTGTAAATTAATTGATTACAAGTGTAATCAATTGGTGAGTAATGAAGGAATTATTACTATTTATCGGTATTTTCGTTTTGGCAGGCTGCCAAAGTGCTCGCATTCATATAGTCGCGCCGAGTTTTGATAAGCAGCAAAAGCAGCAGCTAGCACAGCATTTTTCTGATCAAAACTTGAAGGTTAACTTTGCTCAAGGAGTGCTTGCCCCGAGCGAGTTCAATGAGGCAAGCATCACCATGAGCCCAACATTTGCTGACTTCAAGTTATTGGGCTTAGTAAAGGATGCGCTGCGCAGCGCAGGTTATTACAAGGTGGACGAACTGCGTTTCGCTCAGCAGCAACAGTTTTATTATGAAGGGCACATCGGTGTCTATTTATTGTTACCTAAAGAGCAAAGGTTGCCTTTATATGTGGAGAGCGAGGATTGCACCCCTTATCGCACGTTAATGCTAACGCCAGAGGGTCGATGGCAGCTTGATGATTTTGTCTCAAAACCTCTCGCTGGTACTTGGCGTCGCCAAGGTGAGCGTGTGGTTTTAACTAGCGATAGCGGCGTTGATACCCACCTTCATTATGAGCGTACCACGCGGATAACCTACCGGGGTGAGCGCCCGGCGCATGTACTTAAAGCGTTGCCAGGCACACAAGGTGCATTCAAGTGCACCTTTGTTGCTATTAATATGAATTAAAGACGATATTAGTCGTTTAATGCGCTAACGATGAAGTACGGATTGAGGTAGCTGTCTTTTTGGTTGTAGCGCAGTGGCCCACCTTCAATCGTTGTGACCCGGGCTCCGGCAATTGCGGCAACCGCGTGCCCGGCGCCGGTATCCCACTGGGATGTCGGCCCTAAACGTGGATATATATCAGCTTCTCCTTCGGCGACTAGGCATAGCTTGAGCGAACTGCCTTTAGCGACCATATCCACCTCATCGAACTGAGTAAGGTATTGCGCTAACTCCTCAGATGGGTGCGAGCGACTGCCGACCACTCTTATTAACCCTTGGTTTTGCTTTGCCGTCACTTTAAGCTCAATGCGCTCTTCGCCCTGTTGTTTAAAGGCGCCAATCTCTTTTGCGGCGAGATAGCTGACTCCCAGAGCGGGTGCATCAACGACACCCATTACCGGCTCACCCTTGTCAATCAGCGCAATATTGACTGTAAACTCACCATTTTTCTTTATAAATTCTTTGGTCCCGTCGATAGGATCAACGAGCCAGTAACGTTGCCACTGCTGGCGCTGCTGCCATGAAATATCCGCGTTTTCTTCACTGAGAATGGGAAGCTCCGGAGTCAGTGCTTGAAGCCCTGCGACGATCACCTTGTGAGCCGCTAAATCGGCATCAGTGACCGGGCTTTTATCATCCTTATACTCCACGGCGAAATCTTTGTTATAGATTGTCATCGCAGCTTGGCCTGCGTCACGAGCAAGGTCGAGGATATTTTCTAGCAACTCTGGAGGGTTCATACTCTAGCCTATGATATTTCGGGTACGTAAATGGGCAATGAGCTGGGCGACACATGCTTGTACATCCAACTCAGCGGTATTTAGTGTGAGCTCTGGATGCTGCGGAATTTCATAATCGGAGTCAATGCCCGTAAAGTGGGCAATTTCTCCAGCACGGGCCTTTTTATATAAGCCTTTTGGATCGCGCTGTTCGCAGGTTGCCAATGGCGTATCAAGGTATACCTCAATAAACTCATGCTCTTGCACTAGGTTACGAACCATATCACGCTCAGCTTGAAAGGGAGAAATAAAGGCGGTCAGTACCAACAAACCCGCATCTACCATGAGTTTGGCACTTTCGCCGACACGACGAATATTTTCCTTACGATCAGCATCGCTAAATCCTAAATCACCACACAAACCATGGCGAACATTATCACCATCCAGTAAGTAAGTATGATGACCTAAATGATAAAGCGCTGACTCTAAGGCTCCGGCGATGGTGCTTTTTCCTGAGCCTGAAAAGCCAGTAAACCAAATAATGCAACTTTTATGCTTGTTAAGCTGTTGGCGCTTGGCTTTATCGACACCATGGTGGTGCCACACAATGTTTTCGTCCATTTCTCGGTCTCGATATTAAAACGGAAAGACATAAGTAATGAGGCTGAGCACTACCACCGCATAGGCGATAGACATGATCACGCCTATGCGGGCAAAATCGGCAAAGCGATACTGCCCCGCATTCATTACAATCATATTGGTTTGATAACTATAGGGGCTTATAAATGCGGCACTAGCGCCATAAGCAACAGCCATGGCAAAGGGCATCAAATTCACCTCCAAGGAGCTGGCTAAGCCATAAGCCAATGGAAACATCAGCGCCGCAGCGGCATTATTGGTGATGAGCTCAGTCATCACCACGGTGATCACATACACCACTATAAGCGCGACAAACGGTGTGAGTGCGCTGTAGCCAGCCAACCATTGTTGTAAGGCTTGCTCTGCTCCGGAGCCACTGAAAGCGTGAGCTAAGCCCAATGCTGAGGCAATAATAATGACTAACTCAAAAGGAAAGCGCCTTTTGAGCTCTTGACCATCAAGCACCTTAGTGGCTAAAAGCAAGGCAATAAAAAGCAATAGCCCTTGCACCAAGGCAATCGTCCCCGTCGCCGCCAGGGCGATAACAGCGGCAAACCCTGCCAATAAAGTGGCTTCACTTTTACGGCCATAGGTTTTATCAACCTCATGTTCACTGACGAAGTAAAAGTTTTTATCTAGGTTGGAGCGATTATGAAAATCATGACCGACTGCGAGCATAAAGCGATCGCCCGGGCGGATTGTCACTTCGCCAAGCTTACCGGAGAGGCGCTCACCATTGCGGTGAATGGCCACGACAGCGGCGTCGAACTTCGCACGAAAGCCCGTTGCTTTTAAGGTTCGTCCCACAAGTGTTGAGGTGTGTGTGACAATTACTTCTTGTAGGTTCGAGCTCAATAGTCCATTGCTGTCGGCAAATAAAGTTAAGCCTGGGATGCGCTGTAAGGCGGCGACGCTGTGCACATGACCGGTAAAAATAAGCTTATCGCCAGCCCGCACTTTATTCTCTGGCCGTACGGGGCTTATCAACCGTCGCTCGCGGACAATCTCAACCAGAAACAGGCCATCAAGATCACGTAAGCCATTTTTTTCTATGGTTTTACCAATGAGTGGTGAGTCTGCATTGACCTTTGCTTCAAGGAGGTACTCTTTGTGCTCACCTTCTACCCTTGGGTAGTTTGGCAGTAGTCGCCGACACAAAATCAGCACGGCTATTCCACTTAAGGTGACTGCGATACCTATGGGTAAAAAGCTAAACATGGCGAGGTTGAAGCCGTCATACTGCTGCGTAAAACTATTTACAATGAGGTTTGTTGAGGTACCAATAAGCGTGGTCGTCCCTCCTAAAATGGCAGCATAGGATAGCGGGATAAGTAGCTTAGAAGGTGCGTGATACTTATTGCGAGTAAGGGGCCCCACCAATGAAGCGACTACGGCGGTGTTATTCAAAAAAGCCGAGGCGGCAGCGGTCACGGTGCTTACTTTAACAATACTGGCTCGCAATGATGGGCTGACGATACCTTTAGCAACGTGCTGTAACAGCGACGTGCGTTCCAAGGCGATAGACACCAACATCAACAACACCAGAGTGACTAAACCAGTATTAGTAAAGTTGCCAAGTAATGTTGGGGTATCAATATACCCCAACACATAGCAGCCTAATAATGCAGCGAAAAAGAGTGTTGCTGGGCGTACATGAGTCAGTACCAACCCGGCAAACAACGCGACTATAATCGCTGCATAAAAGACCACATCCATCGTTTATTTCAACTTGCTAATATCGATGGCTTGCCAATGCGGGAAGTGCTTACGTACTAAGGCATTGAACTCGATTTCAAAATCGCTGTACTGAGCGTTATGCTGAGACGTTTGAGCCGCTAGCACTTGCTCGACCATTCCCGCTCCCACGGTCAGGTTACTGAGACGATCAATAAGAATAAAGGCGCCGGTTTCGCGGTTATCACGATAAATATCGGCCATCATCGGCTCGGTCAACTCCAACGTGACGATGGCAATTTCGTTGAGCTGTAAGCTCTCAGCTTGACCCTTTTCTAGAGTGTTGACGTCAATGGTGTGGTCAATGCGTGACACCACCGCTGCGGTTTTTTTAGTACCTAGCTTGAAATTATAGGTTTTACCCAGCTCTAAGGGTTGCTCGTGCATCCATACCAATTTTGCTTGCAGTTGGTTGGTTGCTTGCGCACTCGAGTGCGCAGGCACAATGACATCCCCACGGCTTACGTCAATTTCATCGTTCAAAGTCATAGTGATAGCTTGACCTGCCTCAGCATGATCAAGGTGACCATTGAAAGTGACCAGCTCCTTGACGCTGGATATTTTACCTGAAGGCAGCACTTTTACGGCATCACCGACTTTAAATTGTCCTGACGTAATGGTTCCTTGGAAGCCCCTAAAGTCAAGGTTCGGACGTACTACATATTGCACCGGTAACCGTGGCTCAAAGCCGTTATCGGTCGCTGCTGCAGGCGAGTCTTCTAACAGCTCTAGTAGCGGTTTGTCGGTGTAGTAAGGAGTATGCTCTGAGCGGGTAACTACGTTATCGCCTTTAAGCGCCGACATCGGTACGAACTTAATGTCTTTAACATTAAGTTGCTCAGCAAATTTTAAGTAGTCCGCCTTAATTTTTTCATAAACGGTTTCATCAAAGTCGACAATATCCATTTTGTTAATCGCGACTACGAACTGTTCAATGCCTAGTGAGTCACAGATAAAGCTGTGGCGTTTGGTTTGCACTTGCACGCCATAGCGAGCATCAACCAGAATGACAGCAAGATCGCTGGTTGATGCACCTGTTACCATGTTGCGGGTGTACTGTTCATGTCCTGGAGTGTCGGCAATGATGAACTTACGCTTGGCGGTAGAGAAGTAACGATAGGCCACGTCAATGGTAATACCTTGCTCGCGCTCAGCTTGCAAGCCATCGACTAACAGCGCTAAATCGAGCTCTTCACCCGCATTCCCAACTTTCTCATTGTCTTTATGCAGTGCGGCTAACTGATCTTCATAGATTTGGTGACTATCATGTAGCAAACGACCAATTAAGGTTGATTTACCGTCATCGACACTGCCACAAGTTAATAAACGCAATAAACTTTTGTCTTGTTGACGTGCTAGATAGGCTTCGATGCCTAGCTCTTTGACTTCATTAGCAGTTGCTGACATTAGAAATACCCCTCACGTTTCTTCTTCTCCATAGACCCTGCTGAATCATGGTCAATGACCCGACCCTCACGCTCTGATGAGGTTGATAGCAGCATCTCCTCGATGATCCCCGTTAGTGAGTCAGCCGTCGACTCGACTGCTCCAGTCAGAGGGTAGCAGCCTAAGGTACGAAAACGCACCGACTTCATTTGTGGTTGTTCGCCTTCATTAAGAGGCATACGTTCATCGTCCACCATGATTAGGGTGCCGTCACGTTCGACCACCGGACGCTCTTTTGCTAGGTACAGCGGCACAATCTCGATGTTTTCTTGGTAGATATATTGCCAAATATCCAGCTCAGTCCAATTTGAAAGTGGGAATACACGAATACTTTCACCTTGGTTTACTTCACCATTGAAAGTGCTCCATAGTTCTGGGCGCTGGTTTTTTGGGTCCCATCTGTGATGCTTGTCACGGAATGAATAAACTCGCTCTTTGGCACGCGATTTCTCTTCATCACGGCGAGCGCCACCGAAGGCGGCGTCGAATCCATATTGATTCAAAGCTTGTTTCAAACCTTGAGTCTTCATTATGTCAGTGTGCTTGGCTGAACCGTGCTCAAAGGGGCTGATATTCATTGCCAAGCCCTCAGGGTTTTTATGCACTAGCAAGTCAAAGCCATATTCTTTGGCCATGCGATCGCGAAAGGCAATCATTTCCCGAAACTTCCAGTTGGTGTCTACATGCAGCAAAGGGAAGGGGATCTTGGCTGGGTAAAACGCCTTGCGTGCTAAATGGAGTAACACCGATGAGTCTTTACCAATGGAGTAAAGCATCACCGGGTTGTCAAACTCAGCCGCAACCTCGCGGATGATTTTGATACTTTCAGCCTCAAGTTGCTGAAGATGGGTTAAAGCCATAGCTTCCGTCCTACTAATTTCTAGATAAACCTGTTAATACCAAGGGTTAGGCCACATCAGTGAGAGGCTGAGCAAAACTGCTAGTCTGCGTTGTTTTACCGAACCAAGCAAGTTGCTGATGTAGCGAAGCGACCTCGCCAATAATTAATAACGCCGGGGATTGAATCGCATGTGTTTCAATCAGTTCGCTGAGCTGCGCCAGCTGCCCGGTGATTACACGCTGATCTTTGCGCGTGCCATTTTCTACTATCGCCACAGGAGTAGTAGCACTGCGCCCATGAGCCAGCAGCTGGCTTTGGATATGCGGTGACTTAATCACACCCATATAGATAGCCAAAGTTTGATTGGGTTTAGCCAAAGAGGGCCAATCCAGTTCTTGACCCTCTTTTTTGCAGTGCCCGGTGACAAATTGGATGGCCTGAGCATGGTCGCGATGTGTCAGCGGGATACCCGCATAGGCGCTGCACCCTGCTGCTGCAGTGATGCCTGGTACAATTTGGTAGCTTACACCGTGACTGGCTAGCACCTGTACTTCCTCACCACCACGACCATAAATAAAGGGGTCACCGCCCTTAATGCGGCACACTTTCTTACCTTGTTGTGCCAACTCAACGAGCAGCTCATTAGTGCGCTCTTGTGGCACACTGTGGTCGCCTGCGCGTTTGCCCACGCATATGAGCTCAGCGTCGCGCCGCACAAGCTCCATAATTTCATCTGATACCAAGTAGTCATATACCACCACATCGGCTTGCTGCATCAATTGCAGAGCTTTGAGGGTCAATAACTCAGGGTCGCCAGGGCCTGCGCCAACCACATACACTTCGCCTTGAGGTGGTAGGTTGTCATCAAGCATAGTCGTGAGTTCGTCACTGGCTTGTTCGATGTTGCCTTTTTGCACGGTGCTTACGACATTGGAATCAAACACCCGTTCCCAAAATTGACGACGATCATCAAAGCTTGTAAAACGTTGCTTTACTTGTTTTCGGAAACTACCTACTAATTTGGCCAATGCGCCTATATGCTGAGGAATTAACGTTTCCAACTTTTCCCGTAGTCGGCGAGCCAATACCGGCGCAGTTCCTGCACTGGAAATAGCAATGGTGATTGGATCTCTATCCACGATAGAGGGAAAAATAAACCGGCATTTAGGTTGATCGTCGACAACATTGACGAAAATATTATGCTGTTCAGCGGCTTCGAATACTTGGGTATTTACGGTATCGTTATCAGTAGCAGCAATAATCAACATATAGCCAAGCACTTGCTCTGGCTGAAAATAAGCTCGTTGTAACGTTAATTTTTGCTGCTTCGCAAGGGCTTCAAGTTCAGCGCAAAACTCAGGTGCAATAACCGTAACTTTAGCGCGTGCTTTGAGGAAAGCTTGTGACTTACGCAGTGCGACCTCGCCGCCGCCGATCACGAGTACCGGCTTGTCATCAAGTTTTGTAAAAATGGGTAAATATTGCACCGCGCACCACCTAGTTTGTTAACACCGAAAGCGACAATGTTTTATTGAGCTTGGAGAATGCAAGGATATAGGCAGCATTAACGGTTAAAAAATAATTTGTTCCAAGCTTATATATCTAAAAGTTATATGCCGACTTGTGAAATGGCTTAAGGCAATGAAAATCAATATTAAGGCGCTATTTTAAGTAGATTAAAGTGATAAAATTGAAAGCGATAACGGCGATATAATCACTAAGCGCAGGACCAGGAGATGACCATGAGTGATGTTCACGATGCGCAGTTAGCGCTCGCTTGTTTAGATTACACCCGATTGCAAGAGCACGACAGTGAGGATGCAATGTGTCAATTCGTGGCGCAAATTAATACCGCTCATGCACTGCCTGCAGCGCTGTGCGTCTACCCACAATGGTTGCAGCTAACACGTCGCGAGCTCGATAATCGCAACTTACAACAAATTCCATTGGCCACAGTGACCAACTTTCCAACTGGTGACGAGGATTTGGCCACTGTTTTGGCGCAGACGCGCGAAGCGCTGCAATTGGGCGCCAATGAAATTGACTTGGTGCTACCTTATCGAGCGTTGCAGCAGGGCGACGAACAAAAAGCTTTGGAATATGTACGTCAAAGCCGTGAACTCTGTGCCAATAAAGCGAAGCTAAAAGTGATTATTGAAAGTGGCGAATTGAGCTTGTCGCAAGTACGCATTGCCAGTCGCATTGCCATAGCAGGCGGCGCCGACTTTATTAAAACCAGCACCGGGAAAGTGGCTATTAATGCGACGCCAGAGACCGTCGCGGTGATTTTTGACGAAGTTGCGCACAGTGAACGAGCAGTGGGTGTTAAGGTCTCTGGTGGCGTAAAAAACCTAAGCCAAGCGCAGTTATATCTGGATATGGCGGTAAACACTATGGGTGGAGCATGGTTGACGCCTTTTAACTTTCGTTTCGGGGCATCATCATTACTGGGTGAGTTGTACAAAGTGTTATGAGTGACAGTGAAGCGGAAAAAATAGCGCTAGAGCATGATGCTGCGCGACGCTTTCTGCGCGCCTATGAGCGCTATTATCATATTCCGATGCGCCATATTTGGCACAATCAACCAGCGAAGCCCGATGTCAGTTGCTACATGGAAAGTGAGCGCTTAGATATAGAGATTGCGCATTTGTATGCCAACGAGCATGAAGCGATGGCCGTGCTTGGTCGACCTTTGAGCCTTGATATACAACGCCAACTGGCGCAGTTGGCACTAAACCCAGATACAGAGCAGCTGCGCTATGCACTCTCTAAACTACTCAGTGCCAAGGCCGCCAAACGTTATGACAGCAAGCGCGTATGGCTGCTAATTCGTAATGCTAGCACGCTTTGGCATCATCAAGACTTTCTTGAAGTAAAGCCGCAGTTGGTCCTTGCCCCAGGTCATCCATTCGAACAAATTTGGCTATTAACCGACTGGCAAGGCACGCATGAGCCACTACAGCTTTATAGCGCTAAATAAATCACAGCCACTACCACTAAATTAATTTTCGGTGGCCTTTGTTTTGCTCTTGTTTTAGCGTCATTGGTCAGTATAATGGGCATCCACTTTGCAGGGGCGTAGTTCCAATTGGTAGAACAGCGGTCTCCAAAACCGACGGTTGGGAGTTCGAATCTCTCCGCCCCTGCCACTTTTCACAGACAAGTCTAAGTCTAAAAATCTGTTTTAAAGCATGTTTTTAAGGTTAGATTTGGATAGATTTACCCTGTCGTGTGACGGGGTTGTTGTGTCTGTATTTAAGGTATTAGGATTATGAGTGCAAATGTAGAAAACTCGTCAAGCCCGATGGACTTGGTAAAATGGCTTATCGCCATTGCGTTGCTGGCAGCAGCAGTAGTAGGCAACACCATGTATGGTGAAGAGTCTGCGTTAATTCGAGCTATTGGCGTGGTTGCTGCAATCGCCGTTGCCCTGGGTATTGCGGCAACGACAGGCAAAGGTCGCTCCTTCATCTCGTTTGCGAAAGAAGCTCGCATCGAAGTACGCAAAGTTGTTTGGCCAACACGCCAAGAAACCACACACACAACATTTATCGTGATGATCGCGACAGTGATTATGGCGCTTATCTTGTGGGGATTGGACGGAATTTTATTCCGCCTAGTGGGCTTTTTAACTGGATTGGAGATCTAATCCCATGACGGATGAGAACAAAGAAAAGAAATTACGTTGGTATGTAATCCAGGCTTTCTCAGGTTTTGAGAAGCGTGTTGCGCAAACCATCAAAGAGCACATAAAGATCCAAGGCCTTGAAGATAGCTTTGGTGAGGTGCTGGTGCCAACTGAAGAAGTAGTGGAAATGCGCGCCGGTCAAAAGCGCAAATCAGAACGTAAATTTTTCCCAGGCTACGTACTGGTAGAAATGGACATGAATGATGAGAGCTGGCACCTAGTGAACAGCACCCCTCGCGTGATGGGTTTCATTGGTGGAACTTCTGATCGTCCAGCACCAATCAGCAAGCGCGAAGCCGACCGCATTCTTAATCGTCTCGAAGAAAATGCTGAAGCACCGAAGCCAGCCACCTTGTTTGAAGCAGGTGAAGTGGTTCGTGTTATTGATGGCCCATTTGCAGATTTCAACGGTGTGGTTGAAGAAGTGGATTACGAGAAAAGCCGCTTGAAAGTATCAGTACTTATCTTTGGTCGTTCTACCCCTGTTGAACTTGAATTTGGTCAGGTTGAACAAGACAAGTAAGTTGCTCGTAAAACACGCAAACTAATGTTGAAAAAGGCCGCTGACTAACTTATAATCAGCGGCCTTTTTGTAGCAGCTGAAAATGCTGGCTGCAAAATAGGTTTTTTATTAATTGGGAAGCCGTTTGAGTACGCGTCCTCGCGCGCACGAGGCTAAGACCCACCTAACGAGGTATAATCATGGCTAAAAAAGTTGAAGCTTTAATCAAGCTACAAGTTGCTGCTGGTATGGCTAACCCTAGTCCACCAGTAGGTCCTGCTCTAGGTCAACACGGTGTAAACATCATGGAATTCTGTAAAGCGTTCAACGCTCGTACAGAGTCTTTAGAGAAAGGCGCTCCGGTTCCTGTAATCATCTCTGTTTACAATGACCGTTCTTTCACGTTTGACATGAAAACGCCACCTGCTGCTTACCTACTTAAGAAAGCTGCAGGCATTAAGTCTGGTTCAGGCCGTCCTAACACTGAAAAAGTGGGTACAGTTACTCGTGCTCAACTTGAAGAGATCGTTGAGATGAAGAAACCTGACCTTACAGCGGCTGATATGGACGCTGCGGTACGCACTATCGCAGGTTCTGCGCGTGCAATGGGCTTGAACGTAGAGGACTAAGATAATGGCAAAATTAACTAAACGTATGCGTACTATCCGCGAAAAAGTGGATGTCACTAAAGATTACGAAATCAACGAAGCTGTTGCACTTCTAAAAGAGCTAGCAACTGCTAAGTTCGTTGAAAGTGTTGACGTTGCTGTTAACCTTGGTATTGATGCACGTAAATCTGACCAAAACGTACGTGGTGCGACTGTACTTCCAAATGGTACTGGTCGTGACGTTCGCGTTGCTGTATTCACTTCAGGTGCTAATGCAGACGCAGCTAAAGAAGCTGGCGCGGATATCGTAGGTATGGAAGATCTTGCTGACAAAGTAAAAGCTGGCGAGATGGACTTTGACGTTGTTGTTGCTTCTCCAGATGCAATGCGCGTTGTTGGTCAACTAGGTCAAATCCTAGGTCCACGTGGTCTTATGCCTAACCCTAAAACTGGTACTGTAACACCTAATGTTGCCGAAGCAGTTAAAAACGCGAAAGCGGGTCAGGTTCGTTACCGCAACGACAAGAACGGTATCGTTCACTCTACCATTGGTAAAGTTGACTTCACTGCTGAACAGCTACAACAAAACCTTGAGTCTCTTATCGTAGCGCTTAAGAAGGCTAAGCCTTCACAAGCAAAAGGTACTTACATCAAGAAAGTAAGCATCTCGACTACTATGGGCGCAGGTGTTGCTGTTGACCAAAACTCACTAAGCACGCAAGTAGCGTAATTTAGGAGTTTACGTGGCGCGATTTTTATACTATAATTTCGCGCCATTTTGTTGAGTATTGAACTCAACAATCAACGAATTCGGGTTGAAGCCAACGTTGTTGGCTTCCGTCCAAGACCGTAGGTGCAGTCACGTATTGCTTAATTTCCTACGTAGACGGTGTGAATCCCAGCTAGATTTTTCCTAATCTTCTGGCTCTCGCCGTAACAAGCAGCTCCGTCATGATGATGGAGTAGAGTAAAACTGAGGTATTTCGGTATCTCACTGAACCAGGAGTAACACCCATGGCTTTAAATCTTCAAGACAAAAAAGCAATTGTTGCTGAAGTCAACGAAGCTGCCAAAGGTGCTCTATCTGCAGTAGTTGCAGATTCTCGTGGTGTAACTGTTGACGCTATCACTTCACTTCGTAAAGAAGCTCGTGAAGCAGGTGTATGGATGAAAGTCGTTCGTAACACTCTAGCTAAACGCGCTATCGAAGGGACTGATTACGAGTGTCTTAACGATTCACTAGTAGGCCCTAGCCTAATCGCTTTCTCTTCTGAGCACCCAGGTGCTGCAGCGCGTATCTTCACAGATTTCGCAAAGAGTAACGAAGCATTTGAGCTTAAAACGGCTGTATTTGACGGTGAAATCGTAGATGTAGATATGCTAGCTAAGCTACCTACATACGACGAAGCAGTTGCACGTCTAATGAGCGCTATGAAAGAAGCTTCTGCAGGCAAGTTGGCAAAAACTCTTGCTGCAGTTCGCGACCAGAAACAAGAACAAGCTGCTTAATTTTTATTTATAAGCTATTGTTCTTTATCGGTGTAATGAATTTAATGAACCCTCGGGTTCGAGAATATTAGGAAATTTATAATGTCTGTAACTAAAGACCAAATCCTTGACGCTATTGCTGAAATGTCAGTAATGGAAGTTGTTGAACTAGTAGAAGCAATGGAAGAAAAATTCGGCGTAACTGCAGCTGCTGCTGTTGTTGCTGCGGGTCCTGCTGAAGCTGCTGAAGAGAAGACTGAGTTCGACGTAATCCTAGCTGGCGCTGGCGGTAACAAAGTTGCTGCTATCAAAGCGGTACGTGGCGCAACAGGTCTTGGCCTTAAAGAAGCTAAAGCACTTGTTGAATCAGCTCCTGCACCTATCAAAGAAGGTGTTTCTAAGGAAGAAGCTGAAGCACTTAAGAAAGATCTTGAAGAAGCTGGTGCTGAAGTTGAGATCAAGTAATCTAGCGTATGCTAGGTTCGCTGCCTGAGTAATCAGGCAAGGGCTGGTGATTATTTAATCACCGGCCCTTTTGCGCTATAGAGCGAAAATTTGCTCCAGGGTGCTCTAAACCTAAATTTCACTTTTATTTTCAATTGGTTACGCAACTTCATTGGCAATAGCAGTGACATTTAGGAACAACAATTCTAAATGTTGTAAATATTGGCATAGATGCCAGTTATGTCTGTTCTTACAAGAACAGGTAGGGTCAAAGATCAGCAAGCTGAGGAACCCCATGGCTTACTCTTATTCTGAAAAGAAACGTATCCGTAAGGATTTTGGTAAACGTCCACAGGTTTTGGACGTACCTTTCTTACTGCAAATGCAGTTAGAATCGTTTAAAAAATTCTTAACTCCGGACGCTGACGGCGATTTCGGTTTGGAAGCTGCCTTCCGCTCCGTTTTCCCGATTAAAAGCTATTCGGGCAACTCTGAGCTTCAATACGTAAGTTATCGTATTGGTGAGCCAGTGTTCGATGTTAAAGAATGTCAAATCCGCGGTGTGACTTATTCTGCTCCACTTCGCGTAAAACTTCGTCTTGTGCTTATGGACAAAGAAGCACCCGGCACAGTTAAAGACATCAAAGAGCAAGAAGTTTACATGGGCGAAATTCCGCTCATGACTGACACAGGTACCTTTGTTATCAATGGTACTGAGCGTGTTATCGTTTCTCAGCTACACCGTTCACCTGGTGTATTCTTTGATAACGACCGCGGTAAAACGCACTCCTCTGGTAAGGTGCTTTATAACGCTCGCGTTATTCCTTACCGTGGTTCATGGCTCGACTTTGAATTCGACGCTAAAGATAATCTCTACGTACGTATCGACCGTCGCCGTAAGTTGCCGTCGTCGATCATTTTGCGCGCGCTTGATTACTCAACAGAAGAAATTCTTAATATCTTCTTTGAAACCACTACCTTTGAGGTGAGTGACGGTAAAGTTCTTATGGAGCTTGTGCCTGCGCGTCTACGTGGTGAAACCGCAGCCTTTGACATTAAAGGCGAAGATGGCGAAGTCTTGGTAGAACAAGGCCGTCGTATTACTGCGCGTCACATCAAGAGCATCGAGAAAAAAGGCATCAAGCAGCTAGAAGTACCGCATGAGTACGTCATCGGTCGAGTATTAGCGAAAAACTATGTTGATGAGTCAACAGGTGAAGTAATCGCCAATGCCAACGATGAACTATCGCTTGAGCTAATGGCTGAGCTTGTTAAAGCAGGTCACACCGAAATTGCTACTTTATATATCAATGAAGTAGACAGCGGCTCTTACATGTCAGATACCGTTCGTATCGACTCAACTACAAATCGCCTTGAGGCCTTGGTAGAAATCTACCGCATGATGCGCCCAGGTGAGCCGCCGACAAAAGAAGCTGCAGAAGCGCTATTTGAAAACTTATTCTTTACCGATGAGCGCTATGATCTATCAACCGTAGGTCGTATGAAGTTCAACAGCCGCGTTGGTTATGACACCGACGAAGGCCCAGGTACTTTGTCTAAAGAAGACATCGTTGCCGTGATGAAAGTGCTTATCGATATCCGTAACGGTAAAGGCGATGTTGATGACATCGACCACCTTGGTAACCGTCGTATCCGCTCTGTAGGCGAAATGGCAGAAAACCAGTTCCGTGTCGGTCTAGTTCGTGTTGAGCGTGCTGTACGTGAGCGTCTAAGCCTTGGTGACCTTGATGCCATCATGCCGCAAGACCTTATCAACGCCAAGCCAATTTCGGCAGCGGTGAAAGAGTTCTTCGGTTCATCACAGCTTTCTCAATTTATGGACCAAAACAACCCGCTATCAGAAGTTACGCACAAGCGTCGTATTTCTGCATTAGGTCCGGGTGGTCTTACGCGTGAGCGTGCAGGCTTCGAAGTACGTGACGTACACGTAACGCACTACGGTCGCGTATGTCCAATCGAAACGCCTGAAGGTCCAAACATCGGTCTAATTAACTCATTGTCTACGTATGCGCGTACCAATGACTTTGGTTTCCTAGAAACACCTTACCGTAAAGTGGTTGATGGTGCGGTTACCGACGAGGTTGATTACCTTTCTGCTATCGAAGAAGGTCAGTTCGTTATTGCTCAGGCAAATGCTGACTTAAACGATGACAACGGATTTGTAGAAGAACTGATTACTTGCCGTCACAAAGGCGAGTCGACCTTGATGCCGCGCGATGATATCCAGTATATGGACGTTTCGCCACAACAGGTTATTTCAGTCGCTGCTGCGCTTATCCCATTCCTAGAGCACGATGATGCGAACCGTGCATTGATGGGATCGAACATGCAACGTCAGGCTGTACCGACACTACGTGCTGATAAGCCACTAGTAGGTACAGGTATCGAGCTTACACTTGCGAAAGACTCAGGTGTAACTATCGTTGCTAAGCGTGGTGGTGTGGTTGATTACGCTGATGCGAGCCGTATCGTTATTAACGTAAATGAAGATGAGCGTGTACCTGGCGAAGCGGGTATCGACATCTACAACCTAACTAAGTACACCCGTTCTAACCAGAACACCTGTATTAACCAAAAGCCAACTTGTATGGTTGGTGAGCCAATTGTACGTGGTGACGTACTTGCTGATGGTCCGTCAACAGACCTTGGCGACTTGGCGTTAGGTCAAAACTTACGCGTGGCATTCATGCCTTGGAATGGTTACAACTTCGAGGATTCAATCCTCCTTTCTGAGAATGTTGTAAAAGAAGATCGTCTAACGACTATCCACATCCAAGAGCTTCAGTGTATTGCTCGTGATACTAAGCTTGGGCCGGAAGAAATCACTGCTGACATCCCGAACGTGGGTGAGTCTGCACTAGGCAAGCTAGATGAGTCTGGCGTTGTTTACATCGGTGCAGAAGTGAAAGGCGGCGACATTCTAGTAGGTAAAGTAACACCTAAAGGTGAAACTCAGCTTACGCCTGAAGAGAAGCTACTGCGTGCCATCTTTGGTGAGAAAGCGTCTGACGTTAAAGACAGCTCGCTACGTGTACCAAACTCAGTATCAGGTACCGTAATCGACGTACAAGTCTTCACCCGTGACGGTGTAGAAAAAGACAAACGTGCACTTGAAATCGAAGAAATGCAGCTTCGTGAAGCGAAGAAAGACTTCAACGAAGAGTTCAAGATCCTTGAAGAAGGTGTGTTAAGCCGTGCTCGTGGTCTATTGACCGGCGCAGGCATGGATGCAGCCAGCCTAGAAGGTCTCGCTGCTGATAAGCTATTAACACAAAGCCTTGCTGATGAAGGCAAGCAAGCAGAACTTGAGCAACTAGCAGCGCAGTACGATGAGCTTAAAGCTGAGTACGATAAGAAGTTTGAAACGAAACGTCGCAAGATCACTCAAGGTGATGACTTAGCGCCAGGCGTATTGAAGATTGTGAAGGTTTACCTAGCGGTTAAACGTCGCATCCAGCCAGGTGATAAGATGGCGGGTCGTCACGGTAACAAAGGTGTTATCTCGACTATCGTACCTGTAGAAGACATGCCTTACGATGAGAAAGGCCGTACCGTTGATATCGTATTGAACCCGCTGGGCGTACCATCGCGTATGAACATCGGTCAGATCCTAGAGACTCACATGGGTCTTGCGGCACGCGGTATCGGTGAGCGTATTGAAGAAATGATGAAAGAGCAGCGTGAGCTTCACGAACTGCGTGAATTCATCAAGAAAGCTTACGAACTGGGTGAATGTCGCCAGCAAGTAGATATCGCTAGCTTCTCTGATGACGAAGTTCGTCGCCTAGCAGAGAATCTAAAAGGCGGTCTACCGATTGCTACTCCTGCATTTGACGGTGCTCGCGAAAGCGAAATCAAGGAAATGTTGGAGCTCGGTGGTTACCCATCAAGCGGTCAGGTAACGCTTTATGATGGTCGTACTGGCGATCAGTTTGAGCGTCAAGTAACGGTTGGTTACATGTACATGCTGAAACTGAACCACCTTGTTGATGACAAGATGCACGCGCGTTCTACTGGCTCATACAGCCTAGTTACGCAGCAGCCGCTAGGTGGTAAAGCACAGTTCGGTGGTCAGCGCTTCGGTGAGATGGAAGTCTGGGCACTAGAAGCGTACGGCGCGGCTTATACCCTGCAAGAGATGTTGACTGTGAAGTCGGATGACGTGAATGGTCGTACTAAGATGTATAAGAACATCGTTGACGGTAACCACAAGATGGAACCGGGTATGCCAGAATCATTCAACGTATTGTTGAAAGAAATCCGTTCACTCGGTATCAACATCGAGCTGGAAGAAGAATAAGCCGGTCGGGCGCAAGGCGCCCAAACCTGCGAACAAATAAATGGGCGGCTTGCCGCCCTCGAGATTAACCTCCGACAGGAGAGCTAAGGTGAAAGACTTACTTAAGTTTCTGAAGCAACAAAATAAGACCGAAGAATTCGATGCAATTCGCATTGGTCTTGCTTCGCCGGACATGGTGCGTTCATGGTCATATGGTGAAGTAAAGAAACCTGAGACCATTAACTACCGTACTTTCAAGCCTGAGCGTGACGGCTTATTCTGTGCCCGTATTTTCGGCCCAGTGAAAGATTACGAGTGTTTGTGTGGTAAATACAAGCGCTTGAAGCACCGTGGTGTTATTTGTGAAAAATGTGGCGTTGAAGTAACGCTAACCAAAGTGCGTCGTGACCGTATGGGTCACATTGAGCTGGCAAGCCCAGTGGCACACATTTGGTTCCTAAAATCACTGCCATCGCGTATCGGCCTAATGCTCGATATGACGCTTCGTGACATCGAGCGAGTGCTGTACTTCGAATCATTCGTGGTAACCGAACCTGGTATGACGACGCTTGAGCGTGGTCAGCTTTTAGGTGAAGAAGAGTACCTTGATGCTCTTGAAGAGCACGGTGATGAATTTGAAGCGAAGATGGGTGCAGAAGCGGTACTTGATCTTCTTAAAGAACTCGACCTAGGTCAGCTGATTGCAGAAATGCGCGAAGAGCTACCAACTATCAACTCTGAAACCAAGCGTAAGAAAATTACCAAGCGTTTGAAATTGATGGAATCATTCCACCAATCAGGTAACAACCCTGAGTGGATGGTAATGAGCGTTCTTCCAGTGCTACCGCCTGATCTACGTCCACTTGTACCACTAGACGGCGGTCGTTTTGCGACGTCAGATCTAAACGACCTTTATCGTCGTGTGATCAACCGTAACAACCGTTTGAAGCGTCTTCTCGATTTAGCCGCGCCAGACATCATCGTACGCAACGAAAAGCGTATGTTGCAAGAAGCGGTCGATGCGCTCCTTGATAACGGTCGTCGTGGTCGTGCTATTACCGGTTCTAACAAGCGCCCACTTAAGTCGCTTGCAGACATGATCAAAGGTAAGCAAGGTCGTTTCCGTCAAAACCTTCTTGGTAAGCGTGTTGACTACTCAGGCCGTTCTGTAATTACCGTAGGTCCTACACTGAAACTACACCAGTGTGGTCTGCCTAAGAAAATGGCTCTTGAGCTATTCAAGCCTTTCATCTACGGCAAACTTGAGCGCCGTGGTATGGCGACAACCATCAAAGCTGCGAAGAAGATGGTTGAGCGCGAAGTACCAGAGGTTTGGGACGTACTAGACGAAGTTATTCGTGAACACCCAGTGCTACTTAACCGTGCACCAACCCTTCACCGTTTGGGTATCCAGGCGTTTGAGCCGGTACTTATCGAAGGTAAAGCGATTCACCTGCACCCATTGGTGTGTGCGGCGTATAACGCTGACTTCGACGGTGACCAAATGGCGGTTCACGTACCATTAACGCTAGAAGCGCAGCTAGAAGCACGCGCGTTGATGATGTCAACCAACAACATTCTTTCGCCTGCGAACGGTGAGCCAATCATCGTACCTTCACAGGACGTTGTTTTGGGTCTTTACTACATGACCCGTGACCGCATTAATGCCAAAGGTGAAGGCCTGGTATTTAAAGACGCGAAAGAAGCTGAAAAAGCCTATCGTACTGGTACTGCCGAGCTACATGCTCGAGTAAAAGTACGGATGACAGAAACGGTAATCGAAGAAGACGGCAGCACTGAAGAAGTGACCGGCGTTATCGATACCACTGTTGGTCGTGCTATTTTCTCGTTGATCATGCCTAAAGGCTTACCTTTCTCACTGGTTAACCGTGCGTTAGGTAAGAAGCAAATCTCAGGTATGCTTAATGAGTGTTACCGTCGTCTAGGCTTGAAAGACACCGTAGTGTTTGCTGACCAAGTGATGTACACCGGTTTCCACTATGCGATGAAATCGGGTGTATCAATCGGCATCAACGACATGGAAATCCCGCCGGTTAAAACCGAGATCATCGATGCAGCGGAAGCTGAGGTTGCTGAAATCAACCAACAGTTCCAGTCTGGTCTTGTAACAGCGGGTGAGAAGTACAACAAAGTTATCGATATTTGGTCACGTGTGAATGAAAACTTATCACGCGAAATGATGGCGAACTTATCAAAAGACACTGTTATCAATGCTGAGGGTAACGAAGAAGAGCAAGACTCATTCAACTCAGTGTTTATGATGGCCGACTCGGGCGCACGGGGTAGTGCCGCTCAGATTCGTCAGCTAGCGGGTATGCGTGGTCTAATGGCTCGTCCAGATGGTTCAATCATCGAAACGCCAATTACCGCGAACTTCCGTGAAGGTCTAAACGTACTTCAGTACTTCATCTCAACGCACGGTGCGCGTAAAGGTCTTGCCGATACCGCATTGAAGACAGCGAACTCGGGTTACCTAACGCGTCGTCTTGTAGACGTAGCGCAAGACTTGGTAATCAATGAGAGCGACTGTGGCACGGAAGATGGTCTAACTATGAAGCCACTCATTGAAGGTGGTGACGTAGTAGAGCCGCTACGCGAGCGTGTACTAGGCCGTGTAGTTGCCGAAGACGTACTTAAGCCTGGCACTGATGAAGTGTTGGTTGAGCGTAATATCATGCTTGACGAGAAGCTGTGTGACTTACTTGAAGAGCACTCAGTGGATGAAGTACGTGTTCGTTCTGTTATCACCTGTGACAATGACTTTGGTGTATGTGCTAAATGTTACGGTCGTGACTTGGCTCGTGGCCATATCATCAACCCAGGTGAAGCGGTCGGTGTTATTGCAGCACAGTCAATCGGTGAGCCAGGTACACAGCTTACCATGCGTACCTTCCACATCGGTGGTGCGGCATCGCGGGCATCTGCAGAGAACAGCGTACAAGTTAAAAACAACGGTCGTCTGAAACTTCACAATGCGAAATATGTGTTGAATTCAGAAGGCAAGATCGTTATCACTTCACGTTCTACCGAGATCACCATCATTGATGAGCATGGTCGTGAGAAAGAGCGTTATAAAGTACCTTACGGTGCAGTGTTAACGGTACAAGATGGTGCCGAAGTGAAAGGCAACGACATCGTAGCGATGTGGGACCCGCACAGTCACCCAATCATCATCGAACACGAGTCAAAAGTATCGTTCAGCGATATCGATGACTCTAACACCGAAGCTCAGACCGACGAGTTGACTGGTCTAACGCGTGTGGTTGTTAAAGACCTAGCCAAGGTGAATGCGAAAGAGCCTAAGCTTATCATTGAGAATGAAGAGCGCGGCCTGCAAGAGATTCGCCTACCGTCATTCACCACCATTGAGGTGAGCGATGGTGCCACGGTGAACCCAGGTGATGTGCTTGCACGTATCCCGCAGGAAGGTTCGAAAACTCGTGATATTACCGGTGGTCTACCACGTGTTGCTGACCTATTCGAAGCGCGTAAGCCGAAAGATCCAGCCATCCTAGCAGAGATCTCAGGTACGGTAAGCTTTGGTAAAGAAACCAAAGGTAAGAAGCGTCTTGTAATCACCCCGGCGGAAGGTGATGCATACGAAGAGATGATTCCAAAGTGGCGTCAGCTTAACGTGTTCGAAGGTGAGACAGTGAGCAAAGGTGAAGTAATCGCCGATGGTCCAGAGTCGCCACATGATATCCTTCGTCTACGTGGTGTGACCGATGTTGCTAACTACATCGTTAATGAAGTGCAAGACGTTTACCGTCTGCAAGGTGTAAAGATTAACGATAAGCACATCGAAACTGTTATTCGTCAGATGCTACGTAAATGTATCATCCTCGACGGTGGCGACACTGAATTCCTAGCCGGTGAACAGGTTGAAGTTGCACGTGTAAGCATCGCAAACCGTGAACTTGAAGCCGAAGGTAAGATCCCAGCGAAGTATGAAATTCAGCTAATGGGTATTACCAAAGCGTCATTGGCAACCGAATCATTCATTTCAGCAGCCTCGTTCCAGGAGACGACACGTGTCCTAACTGAAGCCGCTGTAAATGGTAAGAGCGATGAACTTCGCGGTCTGAAAGAAAACGTAATCGTGGGTCGCTTGATCCCAGCCGGTACCGGCTTTGCGTATCACCAAGATCGCCAAAATCGTCGTAAACAGAATGCAGAGGAACTGCTTGAGCCAACAGTAAGTGCCGAGGAAGCAACCCAAGCACTGACTGATGCACTTAATGCAGATTTGTCTGGCGACCAAGAATAACCGCTTAATTTCATAATTAAGTCACGCTGAGGGCGGTATAATACCGCTCTCAGCGTTGTTTTGGTTGACAGGCTAAACTTTGCTCATTAAAATTCCGCCACCCTTTTACTCGCTGGTGTTATCGCAGTGTGTAAATTGGGCGGAATTTTTAATTTCAGTAGTAACTTTAATTTTTCATCAGGAGCTATTTGATGGCAACTATTAACCAGCTAGTGCGCAAGCCACGTCGCAGCAAGGTTACAACTAGTAACTCAGCCGCGCTTAAGGCATGTCCACAAAAGCGTGGTGTATGTACTCGTGTATATACCACTACTCCTAAGAAACCAAACTCGGCTCTACGTAAAGTAGCCCGTGTACGTTTAACAAACGGTTTCGAAGTAACATCTTACATCGGTGGTGAAGGCCACAACCTTCAAGAGCACAGTGTAATCCTTATCCGTGGTGGTCGTGTTAAAGACTTACCTGGTGTACGTTTCCACACTGTTCGCGGTGCACTTGACTGTGCCGGCGTAAATGACCGTAAACAAGGTCGTTCTAAGTACGGTGCAAAACGTCCTAAGGGCTAATGGTTCTCCGTTAGTAAGGCCAAGCACTTAAGTTTTAATTAAATATTAGTTTTGGGAATCTGTTCAAAAAACAGACCTGAAGAAATCGGAGAGATAAAATGCCTAGAAGACGCGTAATAGGTCAACGTAAAATTCTTCCAGATCCTAAGTTCGGATCAGAATTACTTGCAAAGTTCGTCAACGTAGTAATGCTTGACGGCAAAAAGTCTACTGCTGAAAACATCGTTTATGGTGCGCTAGACGTGGCTGCTGAGAAATCAGGCAAACCGCACCTAGAAATCTTTGAGTCTGCACTTGAAAACGTTCGCCCACAGGTAGAGGTTAAATCTCGCCGTGTAGGTGGTTCAACGTACCAAGTACCAGTTGAAGTTCGTCCAGTTCGCCGCAACGCACTAGGTATGCGTTGGTTGGTTGAAGCTGCACGTAAGCGTGGTGAAAAATCTATGGGCCTTCGTCTGGCTCAAGAGATGATCGACGCAGCTGATAACAAAGGCACTGCGGTTAAGAAACGTGAAGACGTTCACCGTATGGCTGAAGCGAACAAAGCATTCGCTCATTACCGTTGGTAATCTGTCCTTAACCTTTAAGAGGATTATATGGCACGTACAACTCCAATTGAGCGCTACCGCAATATCGGTATTTGTGCTCACGTAGATGCAGGTAAAACCACCACGACGGAACGTGTACTTTTTTACACGGGCCTATCTCACAAAATTGGTGAGGTACACGATGGTGCTGCAACTATGGACTGGATGGAGCAAGAGCAGGAGCGTGGTATTACTATCACGTCTGCTGCGACCACTTGTTTCTGGAAAGGGATGGACGCGCAATTTGACGACCATCGCATCAATATCATCGATACCCCAGGGCACGTAGACTTCACCATTGAAGTTGAGCGTTCACTGCGTGTACTTGATGGTGCTGTTGTCGTGCTTTGTGCTTCATCAGGTGTACAGCCACAGACAGAAACAGTCTGGCGTCAGGCCAATAAATACGAAGTTCCACGTATGATCTTCGTAAATAAAATGGACCGTATTGGCGCCGACTTTTTGTCGGTTGTAGATCAGGTGAAAACCCGTCTGGGTGCAACTCCTGTTCCGATTCAGCTGCCTATTGGTGCTGAAGAAGACTTTAAAGGTGTAATTGATCTTATCAAGATGAAAGCCATCAACTGGAACGAAGCGGACCAGGGGATGTCATTTACATTTGAGGAGATCCCGGCAGAGCTTCAAGACCAAGCCGAAGAATACCGCTCACTTCTTGTGGAAGCGGCGGCTGAGGCCAATGAAGAGCTAATGGACAAATATTTAGAAGAAGGTGAGCTCAGCGAAGCTGAGATCAAGCAAGGCCTTCGTGCTCGTACTCTAAGCAACGAAATTGTGCTGATGAGTTGCGGCAGTGCGTTCAAGAACAAAGGCGTGCAAGCGATGCTTGATGCCGTGATTGAATACATGCCTTCACCTACCGAAGTTAAACCGATTCAAGGTGTTCTTGATGATGGCGAGACTGAAGACACGCGTCCAGCAGATGACAAAGCGCCTTTCTCAGCATTGGCCTTTAAAATTGCTACCGACCCGTTCGTAGGCACGCTAACCTTCTTCCGTGTGTACTCAGGCACAGTTGCCCAGGGTGACACGGTATATAACCCAGTTAAATCAAAGCGTGAGCGCTTCGGTCGTATCGTCCAGATGCACTCAAACTCACGTGAAGAGATCAAAGAAGTTCGTGCCGGCGATATCGCCGCTGCGATTGGTCTCAAAGACGTAACAACAGGTGATACCCTGTGTGACGGGAATGCAATCATTACGCTAGAGCGTATGGAATTCCCAGAGCCGGTGATCTCTGTTGCGGTAGAGCCAAAAACCAAGGCAGACCAAGAAAAGATGGGTATCGCGCTAGGTAAACTAGCGGCAGAAGATCCTTCTTTCCGCGTACAAACAGACGAAGAATCTGGCCAGACTATTATCTCTGGTATGGGTGAATTACACCTCGATATTATCGTCGACCGTATGAAGCGTGAATTCAAAGTTGAATGTAACGTTGGTAAACCTCAGGTTGCCTACCGTGAGGCGATTCGTTCAGCCGTTAAGGTTGAGGGTAAGTTTGTTCGTCAATCGGGTGGTCGTGGCCAATATGGTCATGTTTGGGTCAAACTTGAACCGCTTGATATTAGCGATGAAGAAGCACCAACATTCGAGTTCGTTAACGAAATCGTTGGTGGTACTGTACCGAAGGAATATATTCCAGCGGTAGAAAAAGGTCTCCACGAGCAGATGGAGCAAGGTGTTCTTGCTGGTTATCCGCTTCTGGGCGTTAAAGCGACGTTATTCGATGGCTCGTTCCACGATGTCGACTCCAACGAAATGGCCTTTAAGATCGCAGGTGCAATGGCAATGCGTAACGGCGCGCTTGAAGCGAACCCCGTGTTGTTAGAGCCTATCATGAAGGTAGAAGTGATCACTCCTGAAGCAAACATGGGTGATGTTGTAGGCGACCTAAACCGTCGTCGCGGTATGATCGAAGGAATGGAAGAGGCACCAGGCGGCTTAAAACAAGTGAACGCCGAAGTACCACTTTCAGAAATGTTCGGTTATGCAACTGACTTACGATCAGCTACACAAGGTCGTGCCTCGTACTCGATGGAATTCCTCAAGTACGCAGAAGCGGCTAAAAACGTGGCTGATGGAATTATTGCAGCTCGCGCTGTTAAGTAATTTGAGTTCGGTCCGATCTTCGGGTCGGACTTTAATTTCTTTATAGGAATTTTGAAAATGGCAAAAGAAAAGTTTGAACGTTCGAAACCGCACGTAAACGTAGGTACAATCGGCCACGTTGACCACGGTAAAACAACTCTAACTGCAGCGATCACT
>NZ_JAKRFV010000026.1:0-55976 GCF_022347945.1 Pseudoalteromonas sp. MM17-2
AAGAGACGCCCACACCTGGCTCTAAAATACAAAACGCCCGATGAAGTACATCAGGCGTTTTAATCAAAATAAGTGTCAACTTATTTCAGGACTAGTCACTAGTTAATCACACTGGTTAGGCGGACATAATCACGGTGCTTTTGCAGTTGCTGATGTGTGCCCGTGGCCCTAACACGGCCCTGCTCGAGCCAAACTACTCGGTCCATACGGTTTAACAGCGTGCTTTCATGGGTCACGGTGATCACGGTACGAGTGTTAAACAGTGCCATTAAGGCGTCAATAACCAGCTCTTGGTTGCGGTTATCCAGTCCGCGTGTGGGCTCATCGAGTAACAGCACGCGCGGGTCGCGTAATAATTGCTGGGCAATGTGCAAACGTCGCGCTTCGCCTCCAGATAGAGTCCGCCCGCCAGTGCCCACGAGCGTATCGAGCTGATGCTCGGTTGTCGCGACAAAATCCTTCAGCTGCGCTTGCGCAAGCACCTGCCAAAGTTGCTGCTCGTTGGCATCGTCTTTCGCCAACAGCAAATTGTTCTTAATACTACTACTGAACACATGGCATTGTTGCGACAACATACCCAAGTGCTGGTAAAGCCAATGCGTGTTAAGACTCGAAAGCGGGCGAGAAAAACACTCCAGGCTGCCTGAGCTCGGCTGCAGCTGGGCACTGAGTAAGGCCAGTAGGGTGGACTTGCCAGCACCGCTGGCACCAACAATAGCCACTTTTGCGCCTTGCTGAATGGTGAAGCTGATATCTGTTATGCCGTTACTGCTACCGGGATAGGTGTAATTCAGTGCATGCAGGGAGTATACCTCTTGGCTAGTGAGCTCGCCTATCTCCTTAGCTTCATTGTGCTTGGGCTGCACCACCAATTGGCGTAAGCGCTCGCTGCTTGCCAATGTCAGCTCGAGTTTAAGCATGGCATCAGGGAGTGTTAGCACAATTTCAAATCCCCCGAGTACCAATAACATCAACATCGCCAGATTGACGTTAACCATAGCGCCACTGGTGACCATGGGGATCATGACGATAAGCACGAGAATAATGGTCAGTTGGCTAACAAATAATGACAGTCCCTGATGGCGCGCATACCAATTTTGTGAGCGTTGTTGTTCTTTAGCTAAAGCGTGTTGGGCATGATCGATGTGCTCCCAGTAGCGCTCACAGGCGCCGGCCAGTTGTAGCTCTTTTAACCCCCGGGTCGCTTCCACCAAGCGCTCATTAAGCTGTGTGTGAGCCGCTTGGGTGTGTGTGCCAATGCTCTTTAAGTTGCGGCTCAACCACCAGGGTAACAGTACGCCGCACAGCAGCAGTGCACTGACGCTGACCACCATCAACATTGTGCTATACAGGCTTAATACCCAAGCGAACAAAGGCAGCGCAACAAGGGCAAGTAAAACCGGCAACAGCACACCAATGTAAAACTCATCAAGGCGCTCAACATCGTCTTGCAATTGCGATAGCTGTTGGCCAATACTGGTGAATTGTTGTAAGGGCACTTTGGTGAGTGCTGCAAACACGCTCACTCGCAAGGTTTTAAGCACCAAAAACGTGGTGTTGTGATTGACCAAGCGTTGACCGTAACCACTGGCGGTGCGCACCACCGCCAAAAAACGAATAATGCCCGCTGGGGTAAAATAGTTCATGGTGATCCCTTGCAGCCCGGCACTGGCCATGGCTGCAAGAAACCAACCGGAGATCGCCAACAAAGTAACATTCGCTATTAAGGCGCACAGCGCCAGTGCCAAGCCAATGACTGCCCACTTTAGGTGTGGACGCAATAACGATAACAAAAACTGCCAATTAGCCATGATCGACCGCCGCTCCTTGGAGTAAGTGGTTGAGTGCTGAGTGGGGGTGCTGTATCAACTGTGAGTAATTACCTTGCTCAGCGATACGGCCATGCTCCATGACCACCACCTGCTGTGCATCGCTGATGGTATGCAAACGATGGGCAATAACGATAACTAAGCAGCGTTTGCTGAGCTGCTCTAAACACTGCTGCACATGCGCCTCACTGTGCTTATCAAGGGCCGCTGTGGGTTCATCTAAAAACAGCACATCGGGTTTGCCTAACAGGGCACGGGCCAAAGCTAGGCGCTGTATTTGCCCTCCGGATAACCCTTTACCGAGCTCGCCTATGGGGGTGTCGTAGCCTTGCGCGAGGGTCATAATGTAATCATCCAGAGCTACGTCTTTACAGACCGCGCGAATGGCACTCAGTGGTGCGTCTGGTTGCGCCAAGGCGACATTCTCGGCGATGCTGCCACTAAAGAGAGTCGGCGATTGGGCAACCCAAGCGATGCGCTGTTGATATTGCTGGATGTCTAAAGTATTTAAGGCGTGGTTGTTTATTTTAATGGCTCCGGCGACACTTGGCTTTAGGCCCATCAAGCAATCCAGTAATGTGGACTTGCCGCTGCCGCTTGCGCCGACAATGGCATGCAGACCGGGGCCGCAGAACGTAAGCGATAACTGCTGTAAGGTGTCGTGCTGGGCGTCGTCAAAGCGCCAGCACAGATTCTCGGTGCTCACTGTATGGATAGTGATATGGTTCGCTAATTGCTCACCTTTTAGGGGGTCGTTGTCTGCTTTTTGTAGCAGCGACAGCATTGAGCTGGCACTGGCTAAGCCTTTGAGCTTGGCATGGTAGTGCTGACCTAACTGGCGCAGCGGCAGATAAAACTCCGGCGCCAACAACAGCACCACAAAACCGGTGGCAAAATCTAACGAGCCAAAGTAAAGGCGAAAGCCAATAATCACAGCCACTAAGGCGATACTGATGGTCGCCAAAAATTCCAGTGCTAAGGTGGATATAAAGGCAATACGCAGTACCGAGAGGGTGGTGATGCGAAATTTATCGGCCATCAGCGCGACATTTTCAATTTGCTGGCGCTCGTTATTGAATAGCTTCAGCTGCACTAAGCCTTGTAGGCGGTCCATAAAATAATGGCCAAGACGCTGTAGCTGCTGCCAGTTTTGCTCATTGAGCGCCTCGGCTTTATAACCGATTAAAATCATGAAAAAAGGAATGAGTGGCGCCGTAACAAGAAAGATTAATCCAGATTGCCAGTCGATAGGAAACACCACCGCGATAATAGCGAGAGGGATGAAGCCTGCGTAAGCGACAGCGGGAATGTATTTGGCGAAGTAATCGTGCAGTGATTCCACGCCTTGGTTAAGGGTGTTGACCAACTGCGCGGGGCTGTGTTCAAGCTGACCTTGGCGCTGTTTTGTGACCATGGCTTGCCAAAGTGCATGGCGCATTTGTTGTTTTAGGGCAATGGCGCAGCGCTCACTGACATAGCGACTAACGCCACTGCACAGTGCTCGCAATACCACTATGCCAGCCAGTATGGCTAACTGGGTGTGCTGTTGTGCTAAGTGCTCATCTGCAAACATCACCGCATGGCAAATGTGTGCTAATAAGTAACAGCTCACTATCATCAGTAAGGCATTGACGATACCTAAAGAAATGCTTGTCAGCATCGCGCCATTTTGTGAGCGTGAAAAGTTTTTTAAAAAAACGCGCAGCTGGTTTTGCTGCGCGCGGTTGGGGCGGGGGGTCATTTATTAATCATGCTCCTTGTGATCGTCGGCCACACAATCATTATGCTGGCCCATCTCATACCACATGACGTTGATCACGCCGAAGGCAACAGCGAATAATACCCCTAAAATCCACGTAAAATACCACATAGTGCCTCCTTAATAGCTGCCATGGGTGTTGTTTTCAATCTCTTCACTGCTTACTCGGCGCCACATCTTCACATAACACCAAGTGGTGTAAGACAGTACTATGGGGAGCAGTATAGCGACCACAATAAACATGATATTCAAAGTCATGTGGCTGGAAACGGCGTCCCAAATGGTTAAGCTCATATTGGCGTCATGGCTGGAAGGCATAATGAACGGGAACAGGGATGCGCCAAAGGTCATAATAATGCCTAACAACATGATGCTCGAACAGATGAAGCCAAAACCAGGTCTACCCTTAAGTGAGCACAACAAGGCCAACAGACCTCCGGCAAACGCCAAGGTTGGGAACGCCAAGGTCCAACTGCGTTCGCTGTAATTGTTCAACCATAGACCAGTTGCCGTTGTCACTGTTTTTGCTAATGGGTCGGCATGGGCATTGGTATCGGCCATAGTGACAATCTGCATGCCGTCGATTTGCGTCAGCCACGCACCGGCCAAGGCAAAGCCAGCGAGGGCGACAACCAGCGCGATGCGACCGAAACGGGCGCTACGTGAAGCTACGGGCTCAGCGGTGCGCATTTGTAACCATACGCCACCGTGGCCAACCAGCATCGCTACACTGATCACACCGCATAGCAGCGCAAAAGGATTCAACAGCCCAAAGAAGGAGCCGTGATAGCTCACACGCATGAGGTTATCGATATGAATAGGCACCCCTTGCAACAAGTTACCAAAGGCCACCCCGAAAATCAGTGCTGGAATGAAACTACCGCAGAAAAGCGCCCAATCCCAGCGGTTCCGCCATGTTGGGTTATCCAGTTTCGAGCGATAGTCAAAGGCCAAGGGGCGGAAAAACAGCGCGAACAACACCAGCATCATGGCAAAGTAGAAGCCTGAAAAGGCAGCGGCATACACCATGGGCCAAGCGGCAAAGAGTGCACCGCCTGCGGTAATAAGCCAGACTTGGTTACCGTCCCAGTGTGCACCTACGGTGTTGATCACTACTCGGCGCTCGACATCCTGTTTGGCAACGAAAGGTAACAAGGTGGCAGCGCCCATATCCATGCCGTCAGTAATGGCAAAGCCAATGAGCAATGCGCCAATAAGCACCCACCAGATAAGTTTTAGCGTTTCATAATCAAATATCATGATTTGCTCTCCTGTAGTTGCTGTTGACGCTCGAAGTAATACTTACCTGTGTGCAGTGAGCTTGGCCCCTGCTTAATAAAGTGCAACATCAACCAGATTTCGATAATGGCCAATATGGTGTAAAAGGTAATAAAGCCAATTAAGGAGATAAGCACATCATTAAAGGTCAGACTCGAGGTGGCCATAAAGGTCGGTAATACCTCGGAAATAGCCCAAGGCTGGCGGCCATACTCAGCCACAAACCACCCTGTTTCAATGGCAATCCAGGGCAGTGGTATGGCAAATAACGCCGCTTTGAGTAGCCAACGTTTTTGCTCGATTTGGCGTTTAGCATTGTAATAAAACGCGGCGGCAAAGATCAGCAGCATCACCATGCCACAGGCAACCATAATACGAAATGCCCAAAACAGGGGCCCAACTTGCGGGATAGAGTCTTGCACCGCTTTTTGGATTTGCTCTTCATCGGCGTTATACACGTCATCCAAATAACGCTTTAATAGTAAGCCGTAGCCTAAGTCGTCTTTGTACTGATTGAATTGACGAATATTTTCTGGTGTTTCCTCGCCATTACGCAGCTTTTCCAAGTAGCGATAAGCCACCATACCACTGCGGATACGTTGTTCATGGTTTTGTTGCAACTCTTTAATGCCGGTGACTTCCTCATCCAGCGAGCGGGTAGCAATAATGCCCATAACATAGGGGATTTTTACCGCCGCATGGGTTTGTTGTGTTTCAGAGTCTGGAAAACCAAATAACGTGAAAGCAGCTGGGGCAGGCTCAGTTTCCCACTCCGCTTCAATCGCCGCGAGTTTCACTTTTTGCACCTCGCCGACCTCGTAGCCGGACTCATCGCCGAGCAGAATCACGCATAATACCGAGGCTAAGCCAAAACTACAGGCAACCGAAAACGAGCGTTTAGCAAAAGCAACATCACGACCGCGAAGAATATAAAAGGCGCTGATCCCAAGCACAAACATAGAGGCGGCAACATAGCCGGCAGAGACGGTATGAATAAACTTAACCTGTGCCACTGGGTTGAACACCAATTCGGCAAAGCTTTGCATTTCCATACGCATGGTCAGGTAGTTAAACTCTGAACCCACAGGGTTTTGCATCCAGCCATTGGCGACTAAAATCCACAGCGCGGAAAGGTTGGTGCCCACTGCCATAAAGAAGGTTACCCCCAAGTGCTGCACTTTACTGAGCCGATCCCAGCCTAGAAAGAACATGCCGACCAAGGTGGACTCTAAGAAAAACGCCATCAGCCCTTCAATGGCAAGGGGCGCACCGAAGATATCACCAACGTAATGAGAATAATAAGACCAGTTGGTACCAAACTCGAACTCCATAGTCAGTCCGGTGGCCACCCCTAAGGCGAAGTTAATACCAAATAACTTCCCCCAGAATTTCGTCATATCACGGTAAATTTCGCGCCCTGTCATTACATAGACAGACTCCATTATCACCAAAATCCATGTCATCCCTAACGTGAGCGGCACGAACAAAAAGTGATAGAAGGCAGTGATTGCAAATTGTAGACGGGAAATGTCTACAAAGGATTCATCTATCATGGAACACCCCTTAATGTAAGCTTGTTTAAAGTTTCAGTAATTACTGAAACTTTCGTTAGTATCCAGACTACTGCTTACGAAGTCAACACAATATTAGCAACATCTAATTTAAAAGAAAGGCACACAGGAAAAATATCAACCAGCTCATCAAGCTAGGGCGTAGAAGGATTGTGCATTTAATAGCAACGAGGTTTTAAGCGCATCGCAAACAGGGTAGACTAGGCGATTAATAACAACAGCCCAAAGTGGAATCTGTCCCCAATATGAGCGCCACTCAACCTCTTCGCATCGGCATCGTTGCCGGTGAAATGTCCGGTGACATTCTTGGTGAAGGCCTAATAAAAGCCATTAAACAACGCCACCCTGATGCCCAGTTCGTCGGTATTGGCGGTCCCCGTATGAACGCCCTCGGGTGTGAAAGCTTGTTTGATATGGAAGAGCTCTCGGTAATGGGACTCGTTGAGGTGCTCTCGCGCTTGCCTAAGCTGTTAAAGATTCGCAAAGGATTGGTGCAGCACTTTATCGACAATCCCCCTGATGTATTTATTGGCATTGATGCGCCCGATTTTAATTTGCGCGTTGAGCTGCCATTGAAGCAAGCGGGGATCACCACTGTGCATTATGTCAGTCCTTCGGTGTGGGCGTGGCGACAAAAGCGCATTCATAACATCGCCAAAGCCACCAATTTAGTGCTGTCGCTGCTGCCTTTTGAGAAGGCCTTTTATGACAAGCACCAAGTGCCATGCACCTTTGTCGGCCATACCTTAGCCGATGATATCGCTGTAGAGCAAAGCAACCAGCATGCAAGAGCGCAACTGGGGCTCAGTAGCGACGATAAAGTGTTGGCGCTGTTACCGGGTAGTCGTGGCTCGGAAGTGGGGCTACTGACACCCACCTATGCGCAAACGGCCGAGCGTCTGCAGCAAGCTAATCCAGACTTAAAAGTTGTGGTGCCCTTGGTGAACGAAGCGCGCAAAGCGCAGTTCTTAGCGTTGCAACAACAACATGCACCGAAGTTAAACGCGCTATTACTTGATGGTCAATCGAGCTTAGCGATGCAAGCCAGTGACGCTATTTTACTGGCGTCGGGAACCGCCTCACTGGAAGGGATGTTGTATAAAAAGCCTATGGTGGTGGGATACAAGCTCAAAGCCATGACCTATTGGATGGTGCAGCATGTGTTTACCTTCACCATCAAGTACTTCTCGTTGCCTAATTTGTTGGCTGACGAGGAGCTGGTTCCCGAGTTTTTACAGCACCAGTGCAATGTCGATAACTTATGCGCCGCGCTTGAGCCTAAGTTATACGGGGATAATCAAGCCTTGATTGCGCGTTTTACGCAAATCCATAAAGACATTCGCTGCGATGCCAGTGCTCAAGCAGCCAAAGCCGTATTGGAGCTTATTGATGCAGATTAATCGTCCCGATGTTCAGTATATTGCCGGTGTAGATGAAGTGGGGCGTGGCCCGCTGGTGGGGGATGTGGTGACCGCAGCGGTGATCCTTGACCCCAATAAACCGATAGCCGGACTAAGTGATTCAAAAAAGCTGAGCGATAAAAAGCGCACCGCCTTAAGTGCTGAGATAAAAGAAAAGGCATTGAGTTACTGTATTGCCCGTGCCAGTGTCAGCGAGATAGATGAGCTCAATATCTTGCACGCGACCATGCTTGCCATGTCGCGAGCTGTGGCGGGGCTTGATATTACTCCTGACTTTGTCTTTGTTGATGGTAATCGCCTACCGCAGCTCGATGTGGCTGCACAAGCCGTGGTCAAAGGCGACGCGCTGGTGGCTGAAATCAGCGCCGCTTCGATTTTAGCTAAGGTGGCGCGGGATGAGGAAATGATAGCCTTGGATGCGCAATTCCCCGAATATGGCTTTGCGGGCCATAAAGGCTACCCAACTAAAGCTCATTTTGCGGCATTGGCTGAACATGGAGCCACCGAGTTTCACCGTAAGAGCTTTAAACCGGTGCAGCGTGTACTCGCTGAGCGGGGGAAATAATGGCCGCACCTGAATTTGTCCATCTGCGCGTTCACAGCGACTTTTCCATGGTTGATGGCTTGGCTAAAACCAAGCCTATTGTCAGTGCGGCGCAAGCACAGCAGCTCAGCGCCTTAGCCATTACCGACCAAATGAACCTGTGTGGTCTGGTGCGTTTTTATGGTGCCGCCCATGGCGCTGGGATAAAACCCATTGTCGGCGCCGATATTTGGCTCAATAGCCCGGAGTTTCCCGATGAGCCTTGTCGTTTGGTGGTGTTGGCAAAGAATAACGAAGGCTATAACAACCTCACCTTACTGATTTCTAAAGCCTATTTGCGTGGCCATGTGATGCACCGCGCTATGGTTGACCGTCAGTGGTTGGCCGAGCACAGTGACGGGCTAATTTTACTCAGTGGCGGCAAGGACGGTGACTTGGGCAAGGCGCTGCTTAAGGGCAATGCTGGAGTGATTGAAGAGATCAGCCAATTTTACCGCCAACATTTTGCCGGCAATTTCTACCTTGAATTAATGCGCACCGGGCGCGCTGATGAAGAAAGCTACTTACATTTGGCCGTTGAGCACGCGACAGCCCATCAACTGCCTGTGGTAGCAACCAATGAAGTGGTGTTTCTTGAGCAGCAAGATTTCGAGCCCCATGAAATTCGTGTCGCCATCCATGACGGCTATACCTTAGAGGATAAGCGCCGACCGAAGCGCTTCTCCAGCGAACAGTATTTAAAAACCCCAGCGCAAATGGCCGAGCTATTCAGTGATATTCCTGAGGCGCTCGCCAATACCGTTGAAATCGCCAAGCGCTGTAACGTGACCGTCCAGCTAGGCACTTACTTTTTGCCAGATTACCCCACCGGTTCGCTGAAAATAGACGACTTCTTGGTTAAAGTCTCTCGTGAAGGTTTAGAAGAGCGGTTGCAATTCCTGTTTCCTGATGAGCAGGTACGCGCTGAGCGTCGCGGCGAATATGACGAGCGCCTGCAAATAGAGCTCGATGTTATTAACCAGATGGGTTTCCCCGGTTACTTCTTAATCGTTATGGAATTCATCCAGTGGTCCAAAGATAACAATATCCCAGTGGGCCCAGGACGTGGTTCCGGTGCCGGTTCACTGGTGGCGTATGCCCTGAAAATTACCGACTTAGACCCGCTGCAATTCGATTTACTATTCGAGCGCTTTTTGAACCCCGAGCGGGTCTCAATGCCGGATTTCGATGTCGACTTTTGTATGGACCGACGGGATGAGGTGATTGATCACGTTTCCAAATTATATGGTCGTGATGCAGTATCACAGATCATCACCTTTGGTACTATGGCCGCGAAGGCGGTGATCCGCGATGTGGGGCGGGTATTGGGCCATCCCTACGGGTTTGTTGACCGTATTTCCAAATTGGTGCCTGGCGACCCGGGTATGACCTTGGAAAAAGCCTTTGAGGTTGAGCCGCGACTGCCAGAGGCCTATGACGGCGATGAGGAAGTGCGCGATCTCATTGATATGTGCCGTATTCTTGAAGGCTGTACGCGAAACGCCGGTAAGCACGCTGGCGGCGTGGTGATATCGCCGACCACCATCACTGATTTTGCGGCGCTGTATTGTGATGAGGAAGGCAAGTTCCCGGTCACGCAATTCGATAAAAATGACGTGGAAACCGCCGGCTTAGTGAAGTTTGACTTCCTCGGTCTGCGTACCTTGACCATCTTGCAGTGGGCACTGGATATGACCAACGAGCGCCTAGCCCGTGAAGGCAAGGAGCCGGTGGACATCAATGCCATTCCCCTCAATGACCGCGCCAGTATCGACCTGCTGTTACGAGCCGAAACCACAGCGGTCTTCCAGCTCGAATCGCGCGGGATGAAGGATCTTATCCGCCGCCTGAAGCCGGACTGCTTTGAGGATATGATAGCCCTGGTGGCCTTATTCCGACCTGGTCCCTTGCAATCGGGCATGGTTGATAACTTTATCGACCGTAAGCACGGACGCGAAGAAATCTCCTACCCAGATTCGCAGTATCAGCATGACAGCTTGAAACCGATTTTGGAGCCCACCTACGGGGTTATCCTTTATCAGGAGCAAGTCATGCAGATTGCTCAGGTACTCGCTGGCTACTCACTCGGTGGCGCAGATTTGCTACGTCGAGCCATGGGTAAGAAAAAGCCAGAAGAGATGGCAAAGCAGCGTTCAACCTTTGCTGAAGGGGCGCAAAGTCAGGGAATTGACAGCGAACTGGCGATGAAAATCTTTGACTTGGTGGAAAAATTCGCTGGGTACGGATTTAACAAATCGCACTCTGCTGCCTACGCCTTGGTGTCTTACCAAACCCTGTGGATGAAAACCCATTACCCCGCTGAATTTATGGCGGCGGTGATGTCAGCAGATATGGATAACACCGATAAAATCGTGACCTTGGTTGATGAGTGCGAGAATATGAAGCTCGCCTTGTTGCCTCCGGATGTTAATGCCGGTCTCTACAAGTTTACGGTGAATCGCCAAGGTGAGATTGTGTACGGTATCGGCGCCATCAAAGGCGTGGGTGAAGGACCTGTTGAAGCCATTCTCAGTGCCCGCGAGCAGGATGGTCCGTTTAAAGATCTCTTTGATTTTTGTGCACGGGTGGATTTAAAACGCCTAAATAAACGGGTGATTGAAAAGCTCATTATGTCGGGGGCCATGGATAAGCTTGGCCCAGACCAAGTACAAGGTGGACGTGCTATTTTAATGGCCTCACTGCCTGAAGCGATTAAATCAGCCGAGCAGCACAACAAGGCCGAGCAATTAGGCCAAGGCGATATGTTTGGGCTGTTGGCTACTGAACCTGAGGAAGTCAAACAAGCCTTTAAGCGGGTGCCTTATTTTACTGATAACCAATGGTTGGATGGCGAGCGCGAAACGCTGGGGCTGTTTTTAACCGGCCATCCTATTAACCAATATCGCAGTGAGCTTAAACATTACACCAGCGGCAAGTTGGTGGATTTAGTGCCCACAGAGCGTGATGTGCAAACCACAGCGGCCGGGCTGGTGATAAATGCACGCACCTTGGTTAATAAAAAGAATAAACGTTGGGGATTGCTGACCTTAGATGACAAGAGTGCGCGAATTGATGTACGCTTATTCCCAGAACAGTTCGAAACTTTCCAAGAATTGCTACAAATCAACAATATCTTGGTTATAACCGGACAGGTCAGCTTTGATAACTTCTCTGGCGGCATTACAATGACCGCCAGAGACGTCTGTACACTCGCTGAGGCCCGTGAAAAGCGCATTAAAGCGATGAAAATGACGGTAGATATGGCGAAAATTGATGCTAACTTCTTCGAAAAGTTAGAGAAAGTGCTGGAACCATATAAGTTCGGTACGTGTCCGATAAAAGTCGTTTATCGCCGGCCGGACGCCTTAGCCGAGCTAGAACTAGGAACACAATGGTGTGTGACGCCAGCGGATGATTTGATTCATAAGTTATCCTTACTGACGGCGCAAGATATCGAATTAGAATTTAATTAAATGGGTTAATTAGAGCATGAGTCTCAATTATTTGGATTTCGAACTGCCAATTGCCGAATTGGAAGCGAAGATTGAAGAGTTACGCACAGTGAGTCGTGCTGGCGAACTAGATTTAGGGCTGGAAGAAGAAGTCAGCCGTTTAAAAGAGAAAAATGTCGAACTAACTGAAAAGATTTTCTCTGAGTTAGGCGCATGGCAAGTTTCGCAGTTAGCGCGTCACCCTTTGCGTCCTTATACGCGCGACTACATTGAACGTATTTTTACCGAATTTGATGAACTAGCGGGCGATCGTGCCTTCGCTAACGACCCTGCTATTCTCGGTGGTGTAGCCCGTTTAGACGGCGAACCAGTGATGGTGATCGGCCAGCAAAAGGGCCGTGATACGGCAGAGAAGATCAAGCGCAATTTTGGCATGCCTAAACCGGAAGGGTATCGCAAAGCGCTGCGCCTAATGGAAATGGCCGAACGTTTCAAAATGCCTATATTCACCTTTATCGACACCCCTGGAGCCTATCCTGGTGTGGGTGCCGAGGAGCGCGGCCAAAGTGAAGCAATTGCTCGTAATTTGAAGGTCATGGCGGCATTGAAAGTGCCAACAGTATGTACCGTGATAGGTGAAGGTGGCTCTGGTGGTGCATTAGCCATTGGTGTTGGCGACCGAGTGAACATGTTGCAATACAGTACCTACTCAGTGATCTCCCCTGAAGGCTGTGCATCGATTCTATGGAAAAGTGCAGAAAAAGCGCCCTTGGCAGCCGAGGCCATGGGTGTGACCGCGCAGCGAGTGAAAGAGCTTGATCTCATCAATACCGTCATTGAAGAGCCTTTAGGCGGCGCTCATCGCAACTACGATGCCATGGCGAAAAGCCTTAAAGCACAGCTTAAGCGCGATTTAGCCGAGCTGCGTGAACATAGCGTTGACGAGATGCTTGATGCTCGCTATCAGCGCTTAATGAGCTTTGGTTACTGTTAAGCCATCGCTAGTAAGGCCGATATTTGTCGGCCTTTTTATTGCCTACCTATGCAAGATACCTTTTCCTCAGAGCTTGATGCTTTACTGAAATGTGTGCCAGACACAAAAGGATTGGCGGTGGCCCTAAGCGGTGGCCTCGATTCTATGGTGCTTTTAGAGTTGGCTTGGCGCTATGCTCAGCGTGAAAACCTAGCGCTGTGTGCTATTCACGTTCATCATAACTTGAGCGCTCACGCCGATCAGTGGTTAGACTTCTGTGCACAGCAGTGTGAGCAGCGTGAGATAGCGTTTTTCAGCGAGCATGTCCACATTGGCACACAAACGCGTCGTGGTATTGAAGATAAAGCTCGGCAAGAGCGATATCAAGCACTTGATAGCTGTGCGCCAGCGGGTTATGTGTTGCTACTTGGTCAGCACCGCGACGACCAAGTGGAAACCTTCTTTTTACGCCTTAAACGTGGTGCTGGGTTGAAAGGGCTTGGTGGCATGCAGGCGTTGAGCTATTGGCATCAACGGCCGCTACTACGGCCCCTGTTGGGTTTTTCTCGCGCCGAGCTTAACGAGTATGCAGAGCGTCAGGGCCTGCTTCATATTCATGATGAATCAAACGATGATAACGGCTTTGATCGTAATTTTTTACGCAATCAAGCATTACCGCTGCTCAGTGCGCGTTTTAACGGTTTTTATAAAAAAGTCGCGCAGAGTATGGCAATCATACAGCGCCAGCAAAAGTTGTTGGATGAAATTGCGCACGATGATATTGCTAACGCCCACGCCCAGAGCTCACTTAATCTAACATCACTACGTAAACTCAGCGGCGCACGCTACCACAATGCGCTACGTTATTGGCTACACAGCCATGATGTGGTGATGCCCAGTGAAAAGCAACTACAGGACTTAGCTCAGCAGTTATCGTGCGCTCGCGCTGACAGTCAGATGCAAGTGGTATTGAAGCGTTTGCACGGCTCGTCATGTGTATTACGCCGATATCAAGACCATGCTTATTTGTGCACGGAGCAACCGAGCTTGGAAGCGCAGCGTTTAAGCACTGATTGTACGAGTGTGACGTTGAGTGATGGCACCGTACTGAGTGCTCAAGCAGGCGAAGGAGTGCGCCCTCTAGAGGGAGCAGAGCAGTTGAGCGTGCGCTTTGGACAGCTAAGTAGCGTAATTCGTCCTCATAATAAAGCGCACTCTAAGAAGTTGTCACAGTGGTTTAAAGCCCTGCAAGTGCCTCCGTGGCAGCGTCAACGCGTGCCGCTTATATACTACGATGATGTCTTGGTGGCCGTGGTCGGCTATTTCTATAATTATGATTATTTCAGCAAAAACGGAGTACAATGGCAGTGCAGCGAACGCCCCAAGTAGGTTTATCTTTAGTCAACAAAGCCCCGGCGGCACTAGCCGTTACCTTCACGTTATTAGTGGTGGCGCTGCTGCTGAGCACATTACATGTCAATGTATTGGCATATGCAGGTTTCAGTGGCGTGTTATGCGGTGCTTTGTTACTCGCTTACTGGCTAGGCAAGGGCGGCATGTTTTTCATGCTCGGGGTACTGGCACCGCTGGTGAGTGTTATTGCCATTGATATACCCAGCTTTACATCCTTGTTTCAGCTGATTTTGGCATTTTTCTCTGGGTTTTGGCTGCTATTGTGTGTGTTTAAGTTAGTGCGCTCTAAAGCGTGACTGTTAGCTTCACCATAATGGGTATCGCGGCCTAAGTTCTTCGCCTGATATAAGGCTTTGTCGGCGCGAGCAAATAAACTCATACTAGAGTCTTTGGCCTCAGCCAAGGCATAACCAATACTGCTTGTCACACCATGACGAGACATCAACGCATTGGCATGCACCGCCTTTTGCACTCGCTCGGCGACAACTTGGTTGGTATCAAAATCGTCGTCGTCAATCAGCACCGCGAACTCATCGCCGCCAAAACGAAAGACCGAGTCGGTACCGCGTACTGAACTTTTTAGGATCATGGCAAACTCTTGTAGCGTTTCATCGCCCACTTGGTGGCCCTGTTGGTCGTTAACCTGCTTAAAGTTATCTAAATCCAATAGCATCAAGCTGAAAGGACGGTTCTGACGGCGGCAAACCTCGAGCTTCTTTTCCATGCCAATATTGAAGTCGCTGCGATTATTCAGCCCCGTTAATGGGTCGCGCGTAGCCAGGCGTAACACCCGATTGTAGGTGAGGGCGTTGCGCAGTGGATAGCTGAGTATTTGGTGCCATTGTTTTAGCTGCGTACATAGCTGATCGCTAAACGGGCTGTGGCTGTAGTACACCAGTTGCCCGAGATGCTCTCGTTCAACGTCAATATCGAAGCGATTGGCGACGCTGGTGTTGCGGCTGTTGCTCATTTCACTGACGCCCAAACTACTGTGTAACTGCAGGCCATCAAAGCTGGCGTAAGGCGCCACAAATTGCGCGAACGTATCAAGCAACACCACCACTTCCAGACTACGCTGAAGTTGCTGGGTTAACGCCACGACATTGACCGCAGATTGCGGGCGGCAAAACGATGCCGCTTGCTGCTGATCATGGCTTGATTGTGTATTGGCATAAGTCAAAATGTGGACATTATCCATCTATTGCACTCCCAGACTAAATTCGTAGTGTTTATAAGCGAAAAACATGCCAAATTTTTAAACTGGATATAAAACAAGCCCTTGCTATAGTTAATGGTAAAGTATTAGCCCAGAGTCAGGTCTTTGACGCCAAAGGAGTGCCATGCAACAGCTGTTTATTGAATTGATGGGTCTATTACTCAGTGCGGTGATCTTAGTGTGGATGTTTAAACGCCTTGGATTGCCGCCTATCTTAGCGTACTTAGCCACAGGGCTGTTGGCCGGACCGCATGGATTTGCCTGGCTTGCTAATGGCCATGAAATGCATGGTATCGCTGAGCTTGGCATTGTCTTTTTATTATTCAGTTTGGGCCTCGAATTCTCCCTGCCACGCTTGATTGCCATGCGCAACATCGTATTTGGTGTTGGCTTACTGCAAGTGGTGCTCACTTCTTCGGTGTTTTTCTTGTTGTTGTGGGGTTTTGCGTTTGACGCGTTGAGCGCGTTTGCCATCGCGACGCTCATGGCGTTGTCCTCCACGGCGGTGGTGGTTAAATGCTTGAAGGACACCGGGCAGCTGCAGAAACGGCGCGGTCAACTCGCAGTTGGGGTGTTGCTGTTTCAAGATTTAGCCGTGGTACCGCTGCTTATTACCATCCCGTTACTGGCCAGTGATACTGAGCAGTCATTGACCTATAGTTTGGCAATGGCTTTGGCCAAAGGGGCCGTTGTGTGCACCTTGCTGTGGGCCATCGGCAAATGGTGTTTGCCACGGATCTTCAATGAAGTGGCGCGGATGCGTAATGAAGAGCTGTTTGTATTAACCACTTTATTGGTGACATTATTTGCCGGTGGGCTGACTTACTGGTTCGGGTTATCCATGGCGTTAGGGGCTTTTTTAGCGGGAATGATGTTGGGTGAAAGCCAGTACCGTCACCAACTGGAGAGTGATATTCGGCCGTTCCGGGACATCCTTATGGGGCTCTTTTTTGTCACCGTGGGGATGCAGTTAGACCTAGCCTATGTATTAATGCATGCGCATATTATTTTCGCCGCGTTAGCGGTGTTGATGCTCAGTAAACTGGTGTTACTGGCTGGCATTGCGCAACTGATGGGAGAGCGCAAAAGCGATGCTTTAAGTGCAGGCCTGATGCTCTGTCAAATGGGGGAATTTGGCTTTGTGTTGGTGGCTTTAGCTGGGAACCAGGGAATTTTTGCCGGTGAGTTGGCGTCGTTTCTCATCGCCTTAGGGGTGTTTTCCATGGCCATTACACCGTATTTAATAGAGCACTCGCCTAAGTGGGTACATCATCTTTTTCGCGCAAGTACTGAAGCCCCCGAGCGCATTGAGTGTGTTGATGAAAGCCTTAGTGAGCATGTGATAATTTGTGGCTACGGGCGAGTTGGACAAAATATCGGGCGTTTTCTTTCCAGTGAGGCGTTGCCTTTTGTTGCCATTGAACTGGACCCTTACCTCGTGCAACAAGGAAGAAATTCCGGTTACCATGCGATGTTTGGCGATGTCACGCAAAAAAGCATTCTTGAGCGCGCAGGAACGGCACAGGCGCGTTTGGTGGTGATTACCTTCACTGATCTTAGCAAGGTACAAATGGTCGCCGAGGTAGTGAAACAAGTCGCGCCGCAGGTGAATATTCTCGCGCGCATGCCCGATGATGCCCATCTTGATGAGTTAAAAGAAAGTGGCGTGTCAGAGGTCGTGCCTGAGTCGTTAGAAGCCAGCCTGATGTTGTCGTCTCATGTACTATTTATGAGTGGGGTGCCGATGAAGCGTATTATTCGTCGGGTTAGCCAAGAGCGAGAAAACCGTTACTCCTTATTGCACAGTTATTATATTAGTGATGAGGCGCCACACCGCGATGAAAACACCGAGCGTTTAGAGTACTTGCATGTATTTGCCTTGGCAGATAACGCCTATGCCGTGGGTAAAACCATCGCCGAGCTCAACCTGCAAGCACGGCGTGTGAGTATTGCCGCACTGCGTCGTCAAGGACGTGAGATAGAAGCGCCCAGTATTGAAACCAGTCTACAGGGGCATGACGTGTTGGTGTTAAAGGGCAAACCTCGGCGAGTAGAGCGTTGCGAGCGCTTTTTACTCAATGGCGGCAGTTAATCGAGACACAAAAACGCGCGCAGTTGCTCCAGTTGCGCCAGCCCGTCCTGATAACCTAGCTCCATCAAGTGTTGTGTATAACGGCGTTCAAACAACAAGTAGCTCGGCAAGCTCGACTCACTGTAGCGTTTTACGCCGATACCACGTAGTAGGGTGCGAATCGCCAGCGGCATGTCATCGTAATACTCGCTACTAATGGCATTAAAGTTATGTGATGGGTTGATCACCATCGTATCGATATGTTTAAGTTCACGATGTTTATCTTTCGCGCTCAACAATCCCACCGTACGGTTAATGCGCTCAAGGCGCTCTAAATCACCATGCAGTGTGTCAGCAAACACGCTGTCCAACAGATGCCCCGCGATATGCGAAATGCCCGGGTAGTGCGGCGCATATTTACGATGTTCCTCTTTGGGTTGTTCAACACCGATAACAAAGATGCGCTCGGCACCAAGATGAATGGCGCTGGACAGGGGAGACATCTGGTGAATGGAACCATCACCATAGTACTGATGTCGAATCTTTACGCTGGGAAAGACCACGGGAATAGCACTGGAGGCCATCAGGTGTTCTAAATGGATGCGAGCTTTGACACCCTGACGTTTGGCCCGCCGCCAGGGTTTTGCCTCATTGCTTTGATAGAAGGTAACGGAGTCGCCGGTACTGTAGTTAGATGCAGTGACTGCTAACGCATCGAGCACACCACGGTGAATGTTACGGTCGATACGCTCCATAGGCAGCACGTCGGCTAATAACTGCCGCAAAGGGGCATTGTTGAATAAGCTCGCTGGGGCATGATTGGCGTGCCCAGAGCGAAAGCTCGATAAAATGTTTTTTATAAGATGGCCAAATACATGCGCAAAATCACTGCGATAAACATCGCTGGTGTGAAACTGTCCCCAGACTTGCTCAAGCTTGCGGCTCGCCAAATGAGCACACGAAGCCCAACATCCAAGCGCCACAGAGTTAATTGCTCCGGCAGAGGTGCCTGTGATCACTTTAAATGGCAGTGGCGCCGTTCTTGGAAGGCTTTGTGTTAGCGCTTTGAGGACACCTACTTGATAAGCGGCTCGCGCGCCGCCGCCGCTCAGTAGCAACGCTGTTCCAGCGCGACCGCAATTAGTTTGCTTTCGCATTGTATTTGCACTTAAATGGACACATAGTGTTAATGTAAAAGATTCTAAAATAAAAAGATATGCTCAACGGCGAGTATGCTCGCAGCAATTAGGGCAGATTACTTTTTGAAGATTGGCGATTTTGACTTTTTCATAACGGAGCCTTTATGAGTGAACAACCTACCGAACATGAGAGTAAACGCGGACCCAGCCGTAACAACATCATCCTAGCATTGGTGGTGTTAGTGGTGCTGGCTGTGGTGGTAATTTTTGTCGTCAGCAAACAATCTCAACAGCCCTTACCACTTGAGGCCACCCCTGAGCCTGCGCAGTTGCCAGTGGAAGACAAACCTCAGCCTGTTGCAGAGCCCGAACCTGAAAATAAACCCCAAGCCGCGCCGACAACCACAGACGTGAGCAACCCCGATGAGCAGCAACAGCGTCCACAGTCTCGTGAAGACGAACAGCCCGAGCCGCAACCCGAGTTGCCGGCCTTGGACGATAGCGATGAGATGGTTAGCGCCAGCTTGCAGCAATCACTGGCTCAATCCAGCGCTAATTTGCTGGTCAATGACGACTTGATCCGCCGCACTGTGGTGTTTGTCAATAATCTCGCCGAGGGGCGTGTGGCCACAAACCACTCGCCAGTGGAAAAACTCGAGCAGCCTTTCACCGTGGAAGAAGGCGATGTGCTGACGATGGATCCGAAGAGCTTTGAGCGCTATGACCCCTATGTTGGTATTTTGACCTCGATGAATACCGATCAGTTGGTGGCACTGTATGAACAATATGAACCACTGATTGAACAGGCCTATGGTGAAGTTGGCGATCCTAACAATAGTTTTGAGGCGCGCTTAAAGCAGTCGATTGACTTGCTTTTAGAGACTCCCGAAATGACTACTCAGGTCCCCCTATTACGAGATTCAGTCACCTACAAGTATGCTTATTCCGAATGGGAGAATTTACCACCCGCTCAGAAGCAGCTATTACGCATGGGGCCAGAGAATGTTGAGAAGGTAAAAGCGGTGTTGAAGAAGCTGCGCGCAGAATTGGATTAATTCAACTTTCTTGAAAAAAGGGGGCCAACGGGCCCCTTTATTATTACTAATTGGCGGTGATCGATAAATTTACACCCGTGGCGCTATTATAGCCGTACAAATCAATGTACCAAGTTCCACTTTGCGGGTTGCTAATGGTACAGGTTTCATTGTTACCATTTTTGTATGGACGGCATTGCCATTGCGACTGACTCGACGGAGAGCCAAGGTTTAAATACAGATCGGCATCGCCGCTACCGCCGGATATACTCACCTGTAATTGCGAATAGCCGCTAGTAAGAGGCTGCTCAAAGCGTTGCCATTGAGAAGACGCGACAGAAATCGGCCCTTCGCTACGATTAATGGGCGTTGGACCGGTTGAACCTGTTTGATACTCACCGACCAGATTGACACCGGAAATGGCATTCCAAGCCTCAACCATCACGTAGTAAGTCCCTGTTTGTGGCGTGCTAAAGCTGCAGCTTTCTGTGCTTGATGCCGTGGTGCTTTTACAATCATAGCTACTGAGTGTCGGTGGCGTGCCAAATTGCACGTATAAATCAGCATCACCGCTGCCGCCATAGGTATTAAAGTTAAGATCAGTGGCATCGCTGGGTACATCCATGGTGTAAAGTAGCTGTTCCTTAGCGCCAGCGCTAAGACCAGATTCAACCACACCATTAGTGAGCTCGTTGTCACTCGGTGGTGGCGGTGCAGAGCCAGCGCTTTTCGCAAGCTCAGCGAGATAAACACTGGCCAAGCGTGCAAAGTTGATGGCATGACTGGCATCAAACTGGTCATCACTACTGGTGTGAATTCGGTAGTTGATATCACTCATTTTTGATTCAAACGGCATCGAGGCGGCAAAGCCTTGGTTATGCCAAGAGGCATGATCCGAGCATCCGTAACCACATTGATCATAGCCAATAACCAGGTCACTAAGATAAGTGCTGGCAAGGTTTGCCATAAATTGATTCTGGCCGCTATTGGTATAATCGGTCATCAATACAATATCTTCAGCTGAGCCGTTATTACCGGTCATATCAAATTGCGCCATGCCCACCACATTGATGCCTTGGCTTTTGTAATCACGAGCTATAGCGCCGGAGCCTCTAAGTCCCACTTCTTCGGCCGCAAAGCCCATAATTTTGATGGTCCGTTTAGGCTTAAAGTCACTGTCGACGACCGCTCGCAGGGTTTCGGTTAATACTGCAATGCCGCTGGCATTATCATCAGCTCCCGGAGCACGACCTTGGCTGGGTGATGATTGATTAATCGAGTCTAAGTGACCGCCAATGATCACCACTTCATCACTTAACTCTTGTCCGGCGATTGTCACCACCACCGAATCTTGGGCCCAGCTATGGTTGTAACTTTGCACGGTGATATCACTGCGACTACTGGCGATTTGTTGCCAGTGGGTGCGTAACCAATCTGCTGCATCGACACCGCTTTGCTGTGAATAATAACGGTTATGAAATGCTGCTAGAGTACTTACGGTGTTATCTAGACGAGTGGTGCTCAGCTCAGCCAGCAGCGCCTGGGCTGCAGCGGGGTTGTCGATGCTGTAATTAACAGTAGCAACTGTTAGCGTGTTATTGACTTGAGCCTGTTGCAAGTAGGCTTTCGCCGCTTGCTCAGATTCATGATAAATAAAGCCGCCACAGCGTTTGTATTCATGGTGCATAAAATCGCTTAGCCGATGTATATGCTTAGGATCTATAGCGATAACATCAACTGCTGTGCCAGCGATTGATTGCGTTGCAGCGCTTTGCCACTGTGTTTTTTGCTGTTTTTGATAGTGCGCCATGGCATGGGCCTCGACCGTGATCCATGCCTTTTCCGGTGCCGCTAAGGCGCTGTTCGTAGCGCAAGCAAGCGCCGCACCGATGGCGAGGTAAGAATATTTCATAAGATGGGTCCTTAAACGAAAAAGGGGCCAGTAGCTGGCCCCTACTCAGGGAGAATGATTTAGTCTGCTTGGATGGACAGGGTGACACCACTAGCTGCGCGGTAGCCACGTAAATCCATATGCCATGTACCTGCTTGCGGATTGCTAAAGGTACAAGTTTCTGAGTTGCCATTGCGATATGGACGACAATCCCAGTCGCTGGTGGTTGATTGCGAGCTAAAGTTGACATACAGATCCGCATCGCCACTACCGCCGCTAATGGTTACCGTGAGGTTACTGTAGCCACTGCCAATGTCTTGGCTAAAACGAGCCCAGCCGCCTTGGTTAACACTGATGTTGCTCTCGGTGCGGTCGATTGGCGTTGGCCCCGTGCTACCATCGTCATAGTTACCTTCTAAGGTCACATTACTGATCTGGTTCCACGCTTCGACCATGACATAGTACTCGCCGCCTTGAACGGGGCTAATTGCACATGACTCAGTACTGGTTGATGACGTGCTGTTACAATCGTAATCGTTAAGCGTTGGACGTGAACCGTATTTCACGTATAAATCAGCATCACCTGAGCCACCTGAGGTGTTAAAGGTGAGATTCGTAGCACCTGCGGGCACATTCATAACGAAGAACATTTGCTCTTTCGCCGCACCGGAAATACCTGTGCGAGGCACACCGTTGGTGATTTCTTCATCAGGTGTTGGCGGAGTTGAACCACAGTCACTACCCGCGCTGAGGCTTGATGTTACCCCTACAGCTGCTAAGGCTGCTTTAACATCATTAGGTTCATAACCAAGATCGCACGCGGCATCCATAACACCGTTACCTGCTAAGTCCCAGTTGGTGCTCGCTGTCCAATAAAGCTGGTTAGCACGTGCCATGGTCTTAAAGGCCTTTTGTGTATCCCAGCCGCTGGTGGTTGCCAATAAATAGAAGGCCTTGTTGTACACCCCTGAGCTGTAATGCACATCCATGCCTGAGTAGTAATCTGATTGATTACCAATGGAGCGGCCGTCTTGTGGCGGGTTAGCCATGTAACGTAACGCACCATTACCTTTGAAGATTTGCTCACCGACGAGCCAATCATTACTACCTAGCATGTAAGCTTCCGCAGCTTCACCAGCCATATCGGAGAACGCTTCATTTAAGCCGCCTGATTTACCAGAATAAATCAATCCGGAATTTTGTTCGGTAAAGCCGTGGCTGACTTCGTGTGCAGACACATCGAGGCTAACTAATGGGTAAAAGGTTGTGGCGCCGTCACCGAAGGTCATCGCTTGGCCATCCCAAAACGCATTTTCATAGTTATTGCCATAGTGCACGCGCATACGTAACTGGAATGACAATGGCGCAGTACCAACCCAGTCGTTGTACATGTTAAACACTACGTTGCCAAAGTAATGGGCATCATTAAGCGGTGAATAGGCGCCATTTACTTGCTGGTAGGTATTTTCTGGGCAGGTAAAGCTGTACGCTGTTGAACCGCTAGTACCATTGTTGAGGTTAATGGTGCGCACATTGGCGTTTTCCATGGTACAGGTGCTGCCAGATTGGCTCACATCTAAATAGCCGTAGTCGGTTCCGTAATTGTATTGACCGGTTTTCTGGTTGCCGCCCGGGCCGGTGGCATCAGCATGCTGTAAATTGTCGAACTGATGCAATACATTACCGCTTTTGGCGTCGATAATCATGTAGGGACGCGACGGGGTATCACCATAACTGTTGTAGGTCACCTCATAAGCAAGGTGCGCTTTGTTCGCATCGTCTAACCAAATGACTAAGCGAGATTGCTCATTCTCGATGGCAGGCGCTGCTTTGCCTTGATGCATTTTACGATGCATGGCGCGCACTAGTTTGCCTACTTGCTTCTTACTTACCTTGGCGTTTACCGAGGGGACGTCGGCAGCGATGTTATTGACCACGGCGCCATGGGCACGAATAAGCTGATCATCTTTGTTGTAAGTTAGAATGGCATGATCGCCGATAACAGGAATGCCTTTGTGCATTTGCTGATAGCGAAACGTTTTATCGCCGTTTTGGCTGTTGTACTGCTTTACAACACTGATACCATCCTGAGTATCAAGGCCGAGTACCGTTGCAGTGGGGGAGGCTGAAACGGCAGTCGACTTTGCCATCATAATATCTTTAATTTGATTTTGTTCACTTAGGTAGGTTTTTTGCGCCGCAATACTCGTTGCGGGCAAAATTGCTGCCAGTGACACGGCTATTGATAAGGTTGATAGCATAAATCCTTGAGGTTTATTCATTGTTTGCTCCCGATTAGTTTTCCCGAATGGGTGGTGCTGAGCACCGCTAATACTCGTTTGATCCTGCAAACTTCTCCAAAGCGAGCGATTCTAATCTAGTCAAAATGGGTACTAATGTAAAATAAAAGTAAAAATTATTAATTTAAAATTAAATAAATATTAAATTTATCCAAGTTGCTCAATGCCTTGACGGGTAATTTAATGTGTTAAAACGTAATCAAGGTTAAAATGTGTACACTTTTGTTTCCAAAATGTGTAAGCGAAAGCTTGTTGCCTTACGTTGGTTTAGCGAGTTACAAAGTAGAGCAGGGCTAAAGTGATGCGTATTACTGCGAAATGGTCAGTTACTAGGCAGTTGGTAGTAAATAGTAGGATTTTCCTTGAATCCCAGTAGTAAAGTCGCGATAATCCCTCCTGCGCCCAACGAAGGCCCTCAATGGTAGCCTTATTGGTCCTCTCGCAACACTAGCAGGTGAATCTGGTCAGGCCCGGAAGGGAGCAGCCACAGCGTGTGACGTGTGTGCCGAGATGTGGCTGGTAAGGCTGCCACCCAAATTCCCCCCTTTGTTGTTTGAAGTATAAGTTGACATATTTGAAGTATAAGTTGACATAAATTTGAACAATAAGTTGTCATAGCCTATTTTTTAGTCAGTGCGCTAAAAAAAGAAAACGGCTATGTACCGACGTAAACTCAAACACTCCAGAGTAAAAAACCTTTTTAAGTTCGCCAGTCAAAAGAACAAGGCGACCTGTCTCGTAGAATCGGCATTAGAGTTCGATGCTTGTTTCCACTTCGAATATTCCCCTGCGATTGTTGCATTCGAGGCTCAGCCTCTTGGTTTTAAATACGACTTTGAAGGCCGTACCTGCCCATATACACCTGATTTTCTATTAACTCACAGCGATGGCACGCAAAAGTATATCGAGATAAAGCCGGTAAAAGAGCTTGCTAAGGATGGGTTTCGGCTACGCTTTGAGCAGAAGCAATTGGCATCAAAGCAGCTGGGTATTGAGCTTATATTGGTGACAGATAAGCAAATTCGAGTATTTCCTGTTTTAGATAATCTGAAGCTATTACATCGTTACTCGGGTTTCCAGGCATTGACCGAATTACATACGGTTGTTGTTGGGTTAGTGAAAAGCACTGGGTTAGTGAAGGTCGCGCAGCTTGTGAATTACCTAAAGGTTTCTGCCGGAGAGGTTTTATCCATCGTTGCAAGGCTGTTATGCATCGGGCAGTTGGCAACAGATCTCACTGCAGATGCACTTTCATTAGACTCTGTAATTTGGGCCTCAGATGAACAGTAAAAGTCTGGGGTTGTTTGACGATGAATTCCAACATCCGATACCCCAAGTAGAAGCACCAAAAAGCACCAAAGCTGAGAAAGACCTTAGTGCTTACCCGCAACAAATACAGCAGACAACATACGCTAGGTTAAAATATATTCGGTGGCTCAGAAAGCGATTAGTGGGGGGTTGGACCGAGAGAAATCTCGAGCCCTTAATTAAAGAAATGCCTAAATTCGAAGGTGCAGACAAACCGACCTGGCGCACTGCCGCGCGTTGGTTTAAATCTTATTCTGAATCTGATGAATCCATATTTGCACTTATCCCCAAACATCTAAAAAAAGGGAAAAGAACACAGAGAACAGACACAGACAAGTTCTTTGAAAAAGCGCTTGAACGATTTTTGGTGAAAGAAAGGCCTTCTGTTAGCTCAGCCTATCAATATTACAAAGACTTAGTGTTAATAGAGAACGAGAAAGTAATAGGTGAAGATTTAAGGCCTTTAACGTATAAGGCGTTTAAGAACCGTATAGATAAATTACCACATTATGAAGTATTACGAGCCCGCTATGGTAAACGTATCGCAGATTTAGCCTACAACAAAGTAGAGAGCCACAAGAGACCGACACGAGTGTTAGAGAGGGTAGAGGTAGATCACACTCCATTAGACTTAATTCTATTGGATGATGAGTTACAAATACCGCTAGGACGGCCAACTCTAACCATCTTAATTGATGTCTATAGCCATTGTGTTGTCGGGTTTTATCTTGGTTTCAATGACCCTAGTTACGATGCAATTCGGCGGGCGATGCTAAACGCAATGAAACCCAAGAACTGGGTTAAACAGAAGTATCCGGATATAACCCACGATTGGCCTTGTTGCGGAAAGATTGAAACCTTAGTGGTAGATAATGGTATTGAATTCTGGGGAGAGAGTTTTGAGTCGGCTTGTGCACAACTCGGCATTAACTTACAGTACAATCCGGTGGGTAAGCCGTGGCTTAAGCCATTCGTGGAGCGAATTTTTGGAGTAATAAACACTCAGCTATTAGATCCTATTCCAGGAAAAACCTTTTCAAATATCTTAAAAAAGGAGGGCTATGATCCAAAAAAAGACGCCATCATGCGCTTTAGTGCGTTTATAGAAGTCTTCCATCACTGGATTGTAGACATTTATCACCAACAGGCAGATAGCCGTTTTAACTATATTCCTGCTGTTGAGTGGGATAAGGGGTACGAGCAGCTCCCGCCAGCACCACTATCCAGTGATGATACTCAGCGTCTGGAAATAGTACTTGGGATGAGCGTATGGCGGCATATTCGTAAGGGCGGTATTCATTTTGAAAATTTACGTTACGACAGTAACGAACTTGCTGATTACAGAAAGCGCTTTAGTCCCAAGGCTTCAGTAAAACTGATGTTGAAGGTGAATCCGGAAGACCTTTCTATGGTTTATGCCTTTTTACCTGAGTTAGATCACTACATTGAAGTGCCATGTATCGATCCTAACGGTTATACAGTGGGCTTGAGTCTACACCAACATAAGGTCAATGTTCGCTTACAGCGTGATTTTATCGGTTCTCATATGGATGTTGCTGCTCTAGCCAGGGCGAGGATGCTGATCCACGAAAAAATTCAAAGCGAAGTTGAATTGCTAGCCAACTTGATGCGAAAACCCAAAGTAAGGGGCGGTAAGGCTTTGGCCAAATATCAAAATGTCGCCAGTGACAATCTTGTATCGGTGAAGCCTAGTCCACCCACTAAAAAGCTACCTGACAAAGTAGAAACAGGGGAAGAGCAGAATAAAGGTGATTGGGACGACTTCGTGTCAGATTTAGAGGGCTTTTGACTATGCTCTCAGAGATACAAACGCAGCGCCTAAATGAGTTTATTGATGTATTCATTGAATACCCATTAATGACGACAATCCTCAATGACTTTGAACGCTTAAGGGCGGGTCAAAAACTTACCGGCGAGAAGCAATGTATGTTGCTAACGGGTGACACAGGTTGTGGCAAATCTTCTGTAATTAACTATTACAAAAACAAACATCCGGCATGTCACATAGATGGTGTCTATCATCACCCCATACTGGTTTCTCGCATTCCCAGTCGTCCAACGTTGGAATCAACTATAGCGCAGCTAATTAGCGATCTTGGTCAGGTAGGAGCTGCAAAAAGGAAGTTAAAACACAATGATGCCAATCTTACTGATTCATTAATTGCTAATTTAAAATCGTGTGGCACTGAGCTCATTATTATTAATGAATTTCAGGAACTAGTGGAATCTAACCAAGGGAAAAAGCGCAACGAAATTGCAAATAGGCTCAAATTCCTGAACGAAGAGGCGGGGATTCCGATAGTTTTGGTAGGTATGCCATGGGCTGAACAGATAGGCCAGGAGCCTCAGTGGTCATCGCGTTTGATGATACGGCGCTTTATTCCTTACTTTAAGCTCTCTAAAGATGTAACGCTGTTTGTCCGAGTGTTGATGGGCTTGGCCGCACGTATGCCGTTTCGTGAGAAGCCTCTTATACAACAGCAAGATATTGTCTATGCCTTGTTTGCGGTATCGAAAGGCTGTTTCCGCACCTTAAAGCATTTTCTGAATGAAGCTGTAAGGCAAGCCCTTATATGCGGTTCAGAAACATTAACCAAGCAGCATCTCAGCGCCGCATTTGAAGTATTTTACCCAGGCATAGAAGACCCGTTTAAACTATCGGTGGATGAGATCACGGCCTGTGAGGTAGAGAGCTACTCGGTATATCACACCGACAGTAGCTCGGATAATGAGGCGCATAATCCAACGCGGTTTACGGAGAAGATGCCAATAGCTCAGTTGCTCAGGAAGTAAATCTATTGAAATAGACCTACTATGTCGACGCAATGGACATTAGTTGTTAATTCTTCGTAAGTGAGAAAGTCTGTATTTGCGATAAAAACACTATTGTTCATACCAGAAAATTGTAGCTGTCCTGCAATAGATAGTTTCGACTTCTTATGTTTGAATTTTCCTGAGCCTTTGTATTTTTTACTTGCAGGTGTACAAACGTATTCTCTGGTTCTGGCAGCGTCAATTAAATTGCTTTGGATAAAGTCTTCTGAGTTATTGATGATTTCCTCTTCACTCTTTTCTATCATGTCTAATAATACGTCCTCCAAAGTCCCTACTTCCTCACCGCTGTGAAAAATATAAGCCCCATATTCAAATTGACCATCATAAAAAATTTGGCCTTGCGATAGTACAGAGTTTAGACCTAGTTCTTGAGTCAAGTGAGTCAGCCTGTGAGAAATGCCTAGATCATCAGCATCGAATAAAGTAATAAAACGGAAGATGAAATCAAGATTGCTGAAATCATCATTGCCAGAAAGCATTCGGTACATATCTAAAACTTCTGCACGTTCGTCTTGCCGCTCATCTCCCCCCATGTTGTGAAATAATATGAGGCTATTTCCGTTATCTAATGCAACCGAGGGAAGTTTGTAATCTGACTGAAAACCCAGTTTCTTATCCGCGATGTCTTTTTGTTTTAAAATATTCTCAAAAAGTTTTCCTAGTGGCTTATGAAAATCCTTTACTTTTTTGTTATACGGAACGAAATGGTGAGCTTTCAATACTCTGCTTACAAAAGCTATATCATGTTGTCCCTCACACAGTACTACAATTACTCTATCCATGAGTTGCTCCCCTTATATCCAAATCAATACTTTCTATGAGCTGTAACAGCCTTATTCCGTCAACTTGCTTTTTCGACATCTCTTTGCCATTTTTTTCCAGTAAAAAGCCAGATATGGATTCATTACAGTATTCATTTAGAAGAAATGCATCAATGCACTCTTTAGAGTGAGAGGTCAGAAATACCTGTACATTAAACTCTTCAGCAAGCTCTTGGGTAAATTTGGTAAATTTAATTAGTAGTGAATAATGTATCGCTGTTTCAAACTCATCGATACAGATAATACCATTACTACAAGCGGCAAAACTGAGTGCTATGTACCATATTCTTTGAAGGCCTTCGCCATAGTTAGTTATGTCTAAATCTTTATCTGAAAGCTCAGAAGACTCCACGATAAATCTTCTGATTTCATCATGTTCGACTAATCTAATATTTTGGATGTTTGAGTCGATTTCCTTCAAAAAATTAACAATAATATTTATTAAACTCCGGCCTTTAACCTTTACCTCTACAGCTCTAGTGTGTTCCTTCATCACATCTTCAGGATCATAAAAGTAAGGACTTTTAAAAACAGAATTACATAGCTTAACAACTCTCTCGTTCTCTCTAATTAATGGAGAGTGTGCGTAAGTATGCACGGTATTGGGTAATGAAGATTGATCAATAGTTGAAATGAGAGAGTACGAAGCTATATAGTCTTCGCGTTTATCAATATTACCAGCCTCAAACTTACTAAACTCAACCTGAGTTTTACAGTTGTTAAACTTTCCCGACACCTTGATACTCGAATTTAATTCTTGGTTTAGCCATGATGTACTTAATTTGAGTACTTTGTTTTTCAAAGCTGCGAGCTTAAAAAAGGAGCTAATATCATTCTGGATAGACAATAAATAAATCGCTTCTAAAAGTGATGTTTTACCACTGTTGTTCATCCCAGCAAAAATGTTAATTCGATTTAAGCTATCTAGTTTTAATCCGGATATTCCTTTATATGACTCTACCGATATTTCAGAAAAGTGTTGTGATATTGAGTATTCGAATGCGACTGAAAAATTACCCTCTTCAATATCGACAAGCTGTTGTTTAGGTAATAACTGATATAGCTGCTCTTTAGCTTCTTTTAGCTGGTCAAAATCTTCGCTAGAAATTAAATTTTGATAAGACTTTAAGGATGTTATGTTGTCTTTTAATTTAGATAGTGCTTGAGAATAGTTTTGTTTATCCTTAGTTCCACTAGCCATTAACCCTTGTGCGAGGCTACGCTCTTCCTCCATAACAGATAAGGCTTGTTCGTTATTAATGAATAAGGACAGGTCCCTAATCTCTAGGGATTTAGTTATTATTGGTTCAAATTCTTCATATGGATCATCAAAATCATCGAGCTCATCGTCGTCATGTATTCTTTCCTCGGTTTTAGATATCCAAGAAAATATTCGGTCGAGATTTGCTCTGTTTCTTGGGTAGTAATTATCATCATCCCAATCTAACCAAGCCCGAATTGTAGGTTTTTTAATGATTTCCTCAAATAGGCCATACATGGTGCTTTCAAATTGATCTGAGTAATCACTTTTTTGATATTCTAGGATTAAATTATAAACTCTTTGCATGGCTCTAAGTTTATGCTTGGTAATCCCTAAAGAGCCGACGAGTTGCTCTTCTTTCTGGACATAGCTTTCACTGCTTTGTGGTTGATAGGGTTTCAAATAATCATATATTAGCGTGGCTTGATTAAATGTGGCCCACTTTTTATTACCGCTTATGTGTTTTAACCCCATTAATATGAGGTGCTTGTCCCTATCGTCAAACTCATGAATTTCGAAGGGAACTTTTTTAAAAATTGCAGGATCCAAATTGCCTATTGGTAGTCCTGAATCATAATCCTCTTGAAGACATTTTAAAGCAGCAACACGTCTGTTACCTTCAAGGACTTTAAATCTGTTATCACCTAAATCCTGGACTTGAATGACATCTACTTCTAGAAAGCCATTTGCTTTCAGGCTTGCGATGAGGTCTCTTATATTCTCTCGGTTCTTACCTTCAATGAACAACCTTGCGGCTTTTTGTACTCTGGTATCAGTTACTTTTTCTTCTGATACCTGTTCATGTTTTTCATGATCTATGAATCTATAGTTATTAGGATCAAGAAAGAGGTTTTTTAAGTATTTACTCACCCTTTGAATCCTTTCATTGGATAAATTCTCAGTCATGTTGACACCTCTTTATGAATCTTTAGCTTTCGTAATTGCATTTATATTTCAGACGCATAAAACTACATCAATTATGTTATAAACACTAGTCTCCTGGAAATTGAATTAGGGTTAACTTGTAGTAAGATATATTTACTAAAATATCCTTAGTACACTTCCGTCTGATATACTAAGAGAATCTTAGCTACTGAAATTAGTAGCTAAGGTTCAAATGGATACGCCAACACCCGCTCGCCTGAAAGCGGCCCGCAAAGCAGCTGGCTTTACCCAGCAGCAACTGGGGATCGCTTTGGGAATGGAGCCAAATACTGCAAGCGCAAGAATGAACCAGTACGAAAAGGGCAAACATTCGCCCGACTTTTTAACGATGAAACGTATAGCTGAAAAGCTAAACGTGCCTGTCGCATATTTTTACTGTGAAGAGGATACACTAGCCGAGCTTTTGTGCGCGATTAGCAAGTTGTCTATAGAAGATCAGGCTGAAATGCTCGAGGAAGTTCAAAAGCGTCACACAACAGTAGAACAATCCAAATAAAAAATTTAGCAAATCCAACATCTTTCGACTAAACCTAAACTAAGATTAACTTAGTTTAGGTTCGGAATGCATTTCTTAGTTCAAACTAAGCCTTTCAAGGATGAAGCCCTAGAAAGCTACTTACTACGCTTAACGCGAGACAACGCTTATGCCGACTACCATGAGCTAGCCGATATTATTTGGCAGAGCTTGGTTGAGTGTGACCATGAGTTGGAAGGGGCATTTCCGCTAGATCTTAAGACTGCCAATCTACACCACGCCAGCCAATCAAGCCGTTTTCGCGTCAGGGCGTTCAAGCTCGTTGCGCAGTGGGCTGCTCTGGCATCGCTTGAACTTATTCGCTTATCCTGGCTGCGAAGCAATACTCAGTTTGGGCATTTGACCGCCCTTATTCGCGACCAACTTCTTATACCCAGAATGCTTCTAAGAGGAAACTATGTTCCAATTTGCTCAGAGTGTTTAAAGGAAGAGAGTTACTTTCCCTATTATTGGCATTTAAAGCCCTACAAGGCCTGTCACAAGCACAAAGTGCAATTACAGTCTCACTGTGCTGAGTGTGGCGAACTAATCGATTACAGAGCGTCTGAGCAGTTCTCACAGTGCAGCTGTGGTGCTAAGCTAAAGACTATGGCTCCTGCAAGTGAAGCGGACATAGCGGTTAGTGAAGGGCTCAGCGGTGCGGATGCGCACCGCTTGGTGGGTAAGTTGACATGGTTTGCTTGCCAGTACGGCCATGACATAGAGCAGGCTAACTTCAATGAGGCTTTCATCAAATATTTTAACCAATGGCCTGATAACTTTTTCTCTGAGCTAGATGAAAAGGCATCTAGGGCACGAGAAAAGCAGCTAAGGCCATTTAACCACACAAAATTTAATAGTGTTTTTGGTGATGTGATCAAAGTTAGTAAAGTAGCTGCGCCCAACGTCTTAAGAACGAATGTTATCGTTGATTCATTACTTGATTTTCTCTGTGATTTGGTTGAAAAGAACCCAAAACAAAAACACCCGAACATCGCAGACCTGCTGTTAAATAGTTTGGATGCCGCAACTTTGGTTGGTACGACTTTGGAACAGGTGTTTAGGCTATATCAAGAGGGGCAATTAACTTGTAGCGAGAGATTGAACAAGAACGAACGTTTGCAGCCAGATAGGTGCATTTTCTATCTGCGTCAGGTAGTTGAATTGGCGCAATCGCAAGGGCGTTATGTCGGTGACTTCAAAAATCAATTTATCACGCCATGGTGAATTATGGACTTAGCTGAAGCGTTGGCGCTCAAATCTGTGCGTGAAAAATCTGATGCACTGCGAAAACTATTTGCTCCCTATGCTCCATCCGTTGTGGTCGACGGATATGAACAGCAGATAGCTGCTGTGCTCATCAACTTAGTTTATAAGCGCAATGAACAGATTGACCTGACAAGCATCAATGCAGCGAAAAGTGTTCTAAAAGACACAGAACTGATGGCGAAGTGTATCAGTGAGGTGAAATGGTTTCATACCCATAACCTGAAATATCCCGATATTCGAGTCAGTCACCAACGCTTGATTGCACAAGTGATCGATAAGGATATCCCCGCGGTAACCAGTGCTTCTTTGCCTAAGCTATTGGGTTGGTCACATAACAGCGCTGAGATTAATCATGCAAAACTGTTTTTGACCTCATTCCAGTGGCAAGGCGAAGTAAATAATCTAGCCAGTGTCTTGATTGACGAACAAACCGCTTGGGTAGAAGCGATGAGAAACTTGGGTTTAACCAAAAAGTCCGTAATGGCATTAGCTACGAAGATAAAAGAGTTATTATTTGCCACTGACTTGCCAGGCGAGGTCAGCGAGTTCACCCCTCAATTGATGATGCCCTATGGAAAAGAATACCTGAGTGTTTCTCCTGTGGTGAGCCATACAATGCTGGCCAGGGTTCAGCAACTGGCTCGGGATAAAGCGGTGAATTGGGGAGTGGTTGAACATACACGACCTGCAAATGTCGGTGATTTACCAAGTTCCTTAGGTGGTAATGTACGTGTGCTCAGGTATTTTCCTGCAACGTCGCGAAAGAGCAGCTTAGGGGAGTATATTGAAAAAGACCCGAACGAAAGACTATTCAATCATAAGGTACTTACAAGCAAAAGCTTTAAAACCGCACTTACCGTTTTGACTGGCAGACCAGTTTATAACACTCTGAGGCAAAAACGGTTAACCCATGTTGCTGCGATACGTCAATTGCGAAGTACCTTGATGCAGTGGTTAGACAAAATTATCGGGTTTCAAAATAATGGAAACCACACTCTTGTGCCAGAGCCTCTGAAGTCGCTCGTAGAGAATTTAGCGCCGAATAATACCGGCATAGTTAGTGAGCTGAGTGGTAGGCTGAATGAGCAATTATCTACCCAAGCTTCATTGAAGAAATTTGCATACCACCCTGAGTTAATGCCGGTATTAAAACATCAGCTGAGATATGTGCTAACGTACAAGGAAGCTCTAGAAGAAACCTTGGTCGATTCTCAGGTTATGTATGTTTACTGCAAGGGGCTTCGCATATTCGATGCTGAGGGGATGCCTAACCCGTATTTGCAGGGTATTCCTTCGTTAACCGCATTGGCGGGAGTTGCAAATAAATTTCAGCGCAAGCTTCAGTCTATTGTTGACCCTTCTATCGAGTGTATTGGTTCGGCTATATTCTTACACAGCTATCAATTACATACCGGCAAGCCATTGCCTGAGCAGAATCAGCTTAAAACTAACCAAGGAATTACCTCGGCAAAAAGACCGGGGATAGTTGATAAGCCCAAATGTGATATGACGATTGATTTGGTATTTCGGCTTTTTGTGCCTCACGAGAGCACTCGGACTCAATTAACCGACAATATGTTTAAGGCAGCTTTCCCTACCTCTTTTGCTGGCGGCACCATGCACCCGCCATCGCTGTATGAAACCGTCGAGTGGTGCCAGGCATTCACCAGTCCAACTCAGCTTTTTGGAGAACTGAGTTTGCTGCCGTCGAGAGGTTGTTGGCTTTATCCTTCAAAACACCAGGTGAGAACGTTCGAAGACATGGTGGAATTACTAGACGCAGATCCAAATCAACGGCCCGCTGGGTTAGGGTTTGCGTCACTGGAACAGCCGACCCAGAGGAAAGAGGCGTTAGGATCTAAGCATTGTTATGTTGAGCCCGCAATTGGTTTATTAGAATGCGTTAACCCAATTACTACACGCATGGGAGGAGCAAAGGCATTCTTTCATAATGCCTTCTGGGTAATAGGAGTCGAGAAAACGTCTATGCTTATGAAAAAAGCCAAGTTTGAGTACACTCAATGCGACTCCCGCGACACCTAAGTTATACGCGTTCCTTGTCTCCGGGCAAGGCCGTATTTTTTTATAAAACTTCCGAATCCGACTTCGAACCATTGCAGATAGAGCAGAATAAACTGATTGGGCAGAAATCCGGTTTTACCGATGCATATCAAAAGCTCGGAGAACCCAAAAGCCTTGCACCCCAAGATCTAGCTTTTGGGAATCCACAGACCATAGACGTATGCTATGTGCCACCGACTGTGAATGAGATTTTTTGTCGTTTTTCTCTGCGGGTAGAGGCGAACAGTGTTGAACCATACGTTTGCGATGACCGTAAAGTGAGCTATTGGCTGAAGCGCTTTGTCGAGACCTACAAGGAGCATGGTGGTTTTAAAGAATTAGCCTCACGTTATGCGAAAAACATACTGATGGGAAATTGGTTATGGCGTAATAAGCAATCACCGGGCTTTGATGTTGAAGTGCTCACGGAACACTCAGAACCAATCGTGATTGAGGGTGCTCAAAGGTTAAAATGGAATGGCGTTTGGGGAAACGATGAGGCTGCATTAGCAACCTTGACCGAGGCTATTGAAAATGGTTTGGCTAATCCTCAGGCCTATTGCTATTTGGACATTACCAGCAGAATTAAAACGGCCTTTTGCCAGGAGATCCACCCCAGTCAGAAGTTTGTAGACAATGTTGAACAAGGAATGTCATCCAAGCAACTAGCCTACACTCAGGTGGATGGTAAACAAGTTGCAAGTTTGAATGCGCAAAAAGTTGGCGCTGCAATTCAAACCATAGACGACTGGTACACAGAAGATCTCAAGCGTTTGCGTATTCACGAATACGGTGCAGACAAGCAGGTATTAGTTGCGCATAGAACGCCAAAGAATGGTTTGGATTTTTACTCTCTACTTCCAAAGGTCGCTGTTTATATCAGGCATATGGAGAGGGATGGTCTGGAAGATGATGAAGAGTCTAAGCACATTCACTATCTGGCATCGATCCTGTTGAAAGGTGGTTTATTCCAAAGGTCTAAAGGATGAAGCGCAGCTATTTCACGGTCACCTATCTCCCAATCAATTGCGATTACTCGCTGCTTGCTGGCAGGTGTATTGGCATTTTGCATGGCTATTTAAGCAGATTTGAACTTGATGGAATAGGTGTGAGTTTTCCCAAATGGAACGAGGAGACTGTAGGTAATCAAATCGCGTTTGTTTCCGAGAACGAGAGCCATTTACAGACACTGCGGCAGCAAAATTACTTTCAGATGATGAGCCATGATGGCCTGTTTAAATTATCTGAGATTAGAACAGTTCCGGAGCTGGCCGATGAAATTCAGTTCGTGCGCAACCAGTCCATATCCAAAGCCTTTGTCGGCGAAAGACGCAGAAGAATGGTAAGGGCAAAGCTAAGAGCTGAAGCCCGAGGGGAAGAGTACAACCCGATTTATGAATTTGAGCCCACAGAAATAGAGCATTTTCACTCAATACCGATCACAAGTAAAAGCAATAACAATGAGTTTGTATTACATATCCAGCGGCGGGAATGTTCTGGTACAGCGGGTGGATTTAATAAATACGGTTTTGCCACAAACGAACATCACCTCGGTACAGTACCGAGCCTTTCTGGCCTTTTAATTAGTTAATCGAAATTAGTCATTTTAAATCAATGTATTCAGAGCAGCGCTGATGAGAAGGTGAAATTGAGTTTTTAAGCTTAATCCTTTGTATGTAATGAATATATTGACTAACCTTTATTGTGAACTGCCGAGTAGGCAGCTGAAAATTTTGTGAAAGGTTAACCAGAGCGCGCTTTAGAGTGAACTGCCGAGTAGGCAGCTGAAATCAGGCCAGGAAGTAATCAATCACAACATGTTACTTTTAACTGCCGAAAAGGCAGGGCTAACTTTGAAACACCCCAGCAAATGCTGGGGTGTTTTCATTAGCTCTCGGAAAGGTGTATTTCTAGGAAGTCAACTATTATTCCTCCTCAAAGCCGTCGAAATATGGCGCCATGTTTAGTCCTTCGACCCCGTATAAAGATAGTCTGTTTTTTAGTCTCAATCGGAAATGTTTATCTTCTGTGGGTACTCGTGCACAATCGACATAGAGGCTTTTTAAAAAATAACCAGCTGATGATGCTCTAATCCTTTTCTTTAAAACACCCTCAACCATGTTGAATTCATTAATCACACCTCGGGTGTCCTCCAAGCTGGGGTGAGGAATTATTTCAAGATCAATGATTCTATTCCATTGAATATCCTCTGCTTTCCGTTCAAGTGTATTTGGTGCTTCTTTTTCGATTATTTTTGCACTCAGAAATCGAGATATGACGAAGTCACCAAATCTATTCTTGTTTCTATCAAATGCCCGTACATGCCACCTGGAGCCATTGTACATGTATGAATGTGGAACTAACGTCTTAGTACTGATCCCACTAGAGTTGGAGAAATATTCTGTTTCTATAACTCTTTGTGAAAGAATTGTTTTTGTTATTTCAGTGACAATGTTTAAATCAGGTTCATCAATAATATCGAGGATTTCATTGGAAATATACGAATGAGAGAAGCTTTGAATTTCTCTACCTGTAAGTTGAGCCAAGACTTCTGAGGATTTGAAGTTGAATAAGGGCTCCCATTGCTCGCTAAGTACGTAATTTTTAGAGCTAGATGTATCTGAGATATTGTTTGGCATTAGCTTCTTATATTCCGCTATATCTCTACTAGCGGCAGCTGTTCCAATTCCAAATTTCTTAACGAGATCCGCTCGAGAGAAACTACCTAAAAACCGTAAGCAAAACTCTATATACGTTAATCTTGAGACTTGTGCTGATGGTAAGTGCCTGAGACTGATCATCGTAAAACTACTCCCACTTTTATTTTCCTTTATAAATATCATAGTGCTACGCTGTATACAACATTGATTTCAAGGTTGGACTTTAAGGAAACAGTCAAGCGATCATAAAAATCTGTTGATCGTATCATCATGATACTGTAGTATTCAATTTAACCAGGGTTGATTCGTTATCGAACAAATGGCTAGAGAAGACATGTACATGTAACAGAGGAGTATCAAATGAAAGCGGAATTATATAGAGAAAGTTTTGACTCCTTATCGAGAGCTCAGAAGTCATTACTTACAGAGCTGATAGAGTATGCATGTGCATCGCTAGAACCATCCCCGACGAAAAGGGAGCTAGCAGAACGTCGCTATAAAGCTGTTGGAAAGTGGCTCTCAGAAAGTGACTCTCCTATATTTAAGTCTGCGGAAATATATCCACAAGGTAGCCAAAGGATTGGCACTACGGTGAAGCCATTATCACAGAATGAGTTTGACTTGGATTTTATTTGCTACCTGCCAAATGCGGTTGATATACACCCTGATATTTGCAGACAAAACGTTGTACAGAGGCTCAAGGAAAATGGCCACTTTAAAGATTTAGTCTCAGAATTAAACAGGGGGTGTAGGGTTGACTATGCCGATGACTTTCACCTCGATATTACACCGAGTATTCCTGATCAAAATAATGCAAATGAAGCGTACGCGATATCTGTGCCTGACAAAAAATTGCAGGAGTGGAAAGCATCCAATCCAAAAGGATATGCCAATTATTTTGATTCTATTGCTGAGTTGATGCCTCACTATAAAGGCTATATGGATCGGGCAATTTTAACTGAAGCTGTGAGTAATGAGAGCATTGAAGAACTGCCGGAACATAGCCAGTTTAAAGGAATATTGAGGCGTTCTGTTCAAATAATGAAACGTCACCGAGACCTACTTTTTTCAGCTACTCCTCAGCTTAATGGAAAAGCTCCCATCTCAATCATTATTACAACGTTAGCGGCAAAAGTTTATCAGGATATCGTAACAAATAATGTCTTTGATAATGAGTTAGAGGTTTTGCTGACTGTTGTTGAAAGAATGCCAGAGTACATCGAGAGAAGAGTTTATGGAAATCGCATAGAACTATGGGTGCCTAATCCCAAAAATCAGTATGAAAACTTTGCTGAAAAATGGAACTTGGATCCTCAAAGAATAGAAGCGTTTCGATTTTGGCACTGTGACATAATGGCTAAGCTTCGCGAACTTTCAACAGTTAAGTCGCTACAGTTTATAAAGGCTAGGCTAGAAGAGTTGCTTGGTGAATCACCATCAAAAACTGCTATCGCCAAACATTATGAAGTGATAAATCACAACCGTGAGCAACAAAACTTATTTGTCAAAAGTAGTGGTGCGGTTACAACCTTCGCTACATGTACCCCTGTGAAAGCTAATACATTTTTTGGGGCTCATGAATGAGTAGAATAGAGATTTGCCATAAAACATTACATCAACAATTACTTAGTCTGAAAAGAAGGTACCCCCACGGGAAAGGAGAGGTAAAGCAGCATCAGTTAATTTGGTATTGTGACTTGCGGCTCGGTGATCCGTACGGTACATACAGAATTAAAGTGACTTACAAATTGAATTCCGCACCAAGTGTATTTGTCATTTCTCCTAATTTGTACGAAATAACCAGTGGGGAGACTCCCCCCCATATCTACACTTTCACCCAAGATAAAATAAAACTATGTCTGTTTCTTCCTGGCTCCGGAGAGTGGAATAGAAATAAGTTTTTGAGCGATACGGTAGTGCCTTGGGCTTCACTTTGGCTGATCTATTTCAATGGGTGGTTGGCAACAAATGAATGGTATGGAGGTGGCGAACATCCAAATGTGGCGGAATCTTATGAACAAAGAAGGGAACTTTGATAGTGAAAATAGCACATTTGGTTTTTAGTTTTCTCAAGTGGTATATAGAACTCATTAAACGACCAAGCCTCATGGCTCTAGGTAAGTTTATGATCTCTTGGTCTTTAGCAGCGCTAGGAGTAACTAATTTAAATCTATCTGTGAAAACTGACTTTATCAATTTTTCTTTAAATCCAAGTACCTTAAGTGATGGGTTTTTGATTTTTACACTAGGTGTCGGAGTTGTTTTTGCAGCTTACGCATCATGGAGAGAGTATAAAGTCGCTGAAGATTCACAGCTTCTAAAAATTCATCACATGGGGTTGGTGAATCACAATATTGGTGATGTTCAAAGTGAATTACCAAAGCCTTTGAAAAAGATTAAACCTCAACCACTTAATATTGATTATGCTGGTAGTCACAAAACGGAGAATGTTAATTCGCTTGAAGAGCAGCTGAGAAAAATTTGTCAAATACCCGAAGTCATAAAAGATAGCGGGAGTTCACTGAACAATGGTAAAAAGCACCTTGTATATGCTGGTGTCGCTCCAGTCCCTATGGTGGCAGCGGCAGGACATATTCTTGGCAATATGCAGAATATACATGTTGCCGACTGGGACCGTCGGAATAAGAAGTGGCATTTCAATGATGAGTTTGATGATGGGGAACAGTTAGTCTTTGTTGACTTAAGAACATCAAAAAAGAATTTGAAATCCGTCAGTATTATTATTTCATTGAGCTTACCAATCAGTTACGAATCTGTGTATCGAGATTTTCCGGATTCCAATTCTTATGGTGTGAAGCTTGAATCAGGGAAGTATGGTTATGACCAAATTTGTAGTAACAGGAAACAAGAGAGATTTGCTTTAGACATTCTATGTTTCATTAATAATGAAATTATACCTAATTACCCAGAGCTACAGTGTATAAACTTCTTTGTGGCCGCTCAATCTTCTTTCGTTTTTAGACTCGGCGCTTCCTTAAATCAAGGGCATTTACCTAAGCTGCTATTCCATCACTTCAACCCAGAACTATCTGAACGTAAACACCCTTGGTCTGTTCTCCTTCGCAGTGGCTCGATTTCTGACTATGAGGTAGTAGCATGAAACTGATTAAATATTTCAATGAATTCATGAGCACAGAGGTTTGTTTAAATCAAAGTCGGATTAATGCATTAGAGCAACGAGTGAGCACTATTACGGGGGTCATCAAACAAAGCGTGAGTTTTAAAACTGCGTATATTAACGCCATTCCTCAGGGAAGCTATGCCCAGAAAACGATAATAAAACCGACTAAAAAGAAAGCCGTATTTGACGCAGATGTTGTCGTTTATTTGAAACCGATAAAAGGATGGGAACCTAGAGATTATATCCAGGCATTATATGAGTTGTTTCAGGCTTCAAATCAATATAGTGGCAAAGTGTCACGACAAACCCGCTGTTTAAAACTTAATTATGCTGGCGAGTTTCATATTGATATTGTTCCATGTGTTCGTAAGCCGTTAATCATTGGCCACCAAAATTATGTCTGCAATAGGCAAACCAATGAGTTCGAATCTTGCTCAAGTGAAGAGTTTAGCGATTGGGTAGCAGGGAAAAATTCTGTTACTAAAAATAATAACTTAATTAAGTCGATCCGTTTGGCTAAATACCTTAGAGATCATAAGCAAACCTTTTCGGCAAAATCAATTTTACTAACTACATTGTTGGCTACAAGAATTTCCTTGTGGGATGAGGTTTTCGGTAGAGATAAGTATAAAGATTTACCTACTTCTTTTAAGAGCTTGTTTAATAAGCTTAATCAGTGGCTTGAACAGCGTGATTCGATGCCGATTGTGACTAATCCAGTTGATGAAGAAGAAAGCTTTAACCGCCATTGGAACGAGCAAAAGTTTCAGAATTTTAAGTTCCAAATTAAGACGTACAACGATTGGATTAACGATGCATATTCTGAAGGTGATATGGAACGATCCATAGAAAAGTGGCGTAAGATATTTGGAGAAAACTTCGCTAAATCATACCCGATAAACCGATTAACTTCTTGTGTGAAAAGGTCTTCAGGCAAGGGGGCAAGGCAAAAAAGGGAGGGGAGCTGCCGATGTTGAGTAAGCTCAAAGTGTTAAACTTTTTAGGAGTGGACTTATGATTGATAAGTTTAAACAGGTTTTCAATAAACTAAAAAGCTTTTATTTCCAAGTGAAGAAAACGTTCAGGTCAGAATATATTACCAACCTCTCTGGAGCTCAGGCAGTAGGAGAGTTTTTGAAGTTGGCATTTGCTCCTTTTTATCTTTCGTTTGCTTTAGGGTTAATGACGCTGGCAAGTGATGAAAAATGGAATGGAGTTTTTATGACTGCAATTGATGAATTTATGCAGTTAACAGGATTAAAGTTGTCTCTATATACAATTTTTGTAGTAATCGGAGTTAGTTTTCTATTTTATCACTGGACTAGGGTGACGGGTTTTTGTGCTATGTTAGTGCGTACGCTATCACATGCTGGTTTTGCGATGACAGCCATTGTCTTTGGTGTGTTGTGGGGAATTACTATTCCCGCCTGTGTTGATGCCGGAAGCATTTCTCCCCTGAAAATGCTGGTAGTGATCTCGTCTTTTTTTGTTTCTATAGCTATTGCGTTTTTTTATTCTGCCAAGGTTTTTTCTAGTAATGTGAGAAGCGAAATTGATACTGCTTTTGGTAAGCATACTGGGAAGGCCACATTTGTCATAGGAGTCATTTGCATACTTGTAGGCGTCAAGTTTATCATTATTGATGAAAAGTGGAGTGGAACTCAACCAGAAAAAACATCCTGTCCGGAAGTCAGCTCTTCTAAATAAAAATAGTCATTGACGATAGAGGGAAATTAACATTTAAAAGGAATTACATTGAGAAAAATATTTTGTATATCAGCCGGCCAGCTTCAGACCAAGAAAAGAGATCTTTTGATCCATCGAAGAAATCGATATTTAAATTATGGGCTGCTTTCTTTAGCATCAATCTTAAAACGTAATGGTTTTGATACGATTCAGATACAAGGAAACTTTGATAGCCCTGAACATACATTATCGTTATGTATCGAGCATGGAATATTAAGAAGTAATGCTCCTGTGCTTGTTTCCATTCCTAGCTTCTATGCAATCGGTTGGACCAACCGATTTTTGACTGAACTTAAACGTTTGTTACCTAAAAAGAAAATTATTATAGGTGGGCGCTGGGTAGTTGATGGTCAAATAGAAGATATGAAAGGACTCGTTCCATTAGCTGACATTGTATGTGATGGAGTGGCCGAGTCACGCATTTTGAAGCTTGTAACAGGCAATGAAAATGCGACTCAGCTTTATTCTGACAAAAGTGAGATTAGTCAAGATGCTAGCCTGGATTATACCCTATTACACGAGAGAAACTTGTACCAGCCAAGCATAGAGATTTCTAGAGGCTGCGGAATGAAGTGTTCTTTCTGTCAAGAAAGGGATGAACCTCTTACTCCTTTGAAAGATCCTGGAATAATCTTAAAAGAAGCTCAGTCCACTTTTATGGATGATGGATTAACTCCAATGAACTTTTATCTCGAGGCTTCTTTGTTTGCTTCTAACCAAGAATGGTCTGAACAACTCGAGTTTGAGGTGTCTAACAGTTCAATTCCTCGCTTTAATTGGCGTACTGAAGCCAGAGTCGACAGCATAAGAGTAAAACATTTGGAATATTTGTATCGTGCTGGATTGAGGGTTGTGGACTTAGGGTTAGAAAGTGCAAGTTGTAATCAACTAATAGCAATGAATAAGTCAGTAAAACCCAAAAATTATTTGGCTAAAGCATCTGAACTTATTAAAGCAGCCCATAATCTTGGGATTATGGTTAAAGTAAATATTCTTTTATATGCAGGCGAAACTCTAGCAACAATAGATGAAACGTTGACTTGGTTGGATATACACGCTCATTACATTACGGGCGTTTCAGTGGGGCCGGTGATTGTTTTTGGCTGGGAGAGCAATGTAAAAAGTTATCTGAGAGAGTTGTCACTTTTGGGAGCGAGTGTAGCTAGTAAGCCGATAACGGGAATCACTCATATAAATCTCAGCGAAGAAATCGATTATGAAAAGTCATTAGAACTAGCTGCATGGATAGGGAAAAGGTATTGCGATGAGAAAAACTATTTCGCATTAAAATCTTTTTCATATTTTTCAAGGGACTACGGCTTCGATGAGTTTTTGAGTGACAGTAAACCGGTCAGTGAACAGCTTAACTACAGAATCTCACGTGGTTAAGTGAGGCTTAAAATTGAACTGTGCTTTTGGTGGTATATTTTGTCGGCTTTTACTTCAAATTTATGTCAACTTATACTTCCAAAACATTCAGATAGAGCCCAGAGCAAGGGCTCATTCTATGTCAACTTATACTTCAAACGACACCCTTGTTGTTTGAAGTATAAGTTGTCATAGCCAATTTTTAGTCAGTTCACTAAAAACACTAATGTACTGACGCACACTCAAACACTCCTGAGTAAAAAAACCTTTTTAAATTTGCCAGTCAAAAGAACAAGGCGACCTGTCTCGTAGAGTTCGATGCCTGTTTCCACTTCGAATATTCCCCAGCGATTACCGTGTTCGAGGCTCAGCCTCTAGGCTTTAAATACGACTATGTGAACTGCCGAGTAGGCAGCTGAAATTAGGCTAGGAAGTAATCAACCACAACAGTTACTTTTAACTGCCGAAAAGGCAGGGCTAGACATCATACACCCCTGCAAATACAGGGGATTTTCTTTTATTCAAAACGGTAATTTAAGGTATATCTAACCGTATTGAGTCAGGGTAGGAGCTTTCCTATAAATAGTGTTCGAATATTTGGATTGCCAATGTTATCACTAACAGTCACCACCTTTGTTGTCGGCTTGTACATTCTGGCAAAGCGAGTGAAAAATAAGCGAGCTAGCTTTAGCTTGTTGTATGCTCGTGATAAACAGCAAAAATGGGCGTTCAAAAGAGAGTCGCAGTGAGATCAATTGTCTCATTTCAATAGGACATCTTGCCAACTCATTTATGCCCCTTTTCGTGTTAGCACGGAAACTGTCCTTTTACCAGACTTATGTTTCAATAGTGCCTTGTAGTATCGAAAACACTTACCACAAGCTCTAGAGATTTATGTTCTATGCCACCTACTGGAAGCTTAATGGGTGGTATTGACGTGAACTTATCTCAAATTGATCTGAACTCGCTCTTTGTTTTAAAGCACTTGCTCGAAGAGAAGCATGTATCTAACACCGCTATGGCTTTAAATATGAGCCAGTCTGCGGTAAGTCGAACACTGCAAAAAATGAGAGTTTTCTTTAATGACGAATTACTGGTGCGCTAGAAATATGGCTATGAACTGACTCCAAAACCAGAGTCAGTAAGGCAAGACATCAATAATGTGATTATCAGTTTAGTAAAACTTGCCCATAGAGACTCGTTTGATCCGAGCACTGTATCAAGCGCCGTTAAGGTTTACGGCCTTCTTCCTCAGATTAATACCTTAATGCCTAAGGTTATCGCTAAGATTCGGCAAGAGGCTCCAAACCTTAAGGTCAGTTTGGACTCAGCACCAAAACGTCATTTTGATGCGTTGGTGGCTGGAGATGTTCATTTCGCACTCTCCTCTCATCAACCGCCAAGCTCTGAGCAAAATATCTATCGAATGGTTGTTGCTAAGCGCACTTTCCGTTTGCTTATGAACCGCTATCATCCACTGGCCGATTTAGATCTAACTCCAGAGAGTTTGGCCGAATTTGACTTTGGACAAGTCTCTTTGCAGGGTGAGAAGCGATTGTCGTTTGAGCATGAATACCAAGAGCTAGAGTTAGCGAACAAAAAAAGCGTTTATCAGCGCCAGTGCAACTGAATAACTGTAGTTCTGCTCCAAGTATCGCTGCGGAGACTGAGATTATATTTCATCTACCGACACCTTTTGCAAAAGCAGCTTGTCAAGACCCTCGCTTGATCATTCGAGAAGTACCTGCCGAGCTACAGTTGGATTTTCAAGAAGTCTTCCTATATTGGCACAAACGCTTTAACGATGATCCTATGTGTGAATGGGTACGAGAGATCTTTAAACAGCTCTTTGTTGGAACCGACACTTTAGCTTAAATGCTTATATCGGGTAATTCGTAGGTAACTATTCGTATATTGGATAGTGATATTCTCTTTTCTCGATAGTGGTTAACTTGTCAGTGATTATGGTAATCATGTTATAATTGATAATAATTATTAAATGCAATTACATTTTAGACCTATTCAATATGAAGCCTCTTTTCACATACTCTCTATTTTCTACATCAGTTGTTTCTGCTTGTATTACTGTACCTATGGTCGTTGTTGCAAATGACCAGTTACCTGAGACTGATATCAATACAACGGCAATGGAAACCGTAGTGGTTACAGCCTCTGGTTACGAACAGAATGTCACAGAAGCGCCAGCAACAATAAGTGTTCTCACCCGAGAGCAACTTGAAAATCGCTCATATAAAGATTTGACTGATGCTTTAAGTGATATACCTGGGGTAACTGTCACAGGAGGTGGTGATGGCCAAGATATCTCAATTCGAGGTATGCCCGCTCAATATACGGCCATTCTTGTTGATGGCAGGAAGCAGTCTGGTCGAGAAACTCAAACTAATGGTAGTACGTTTACTGAACAAGACTGGCTTCCCCCGTTGAGTGCAATTGAACGTATTGAAGTTGTACGTGGCCCTATGTCAACCCTTTATGGGTCTGATGCTTTGGGTGGTGTGATTAATATTATTACGCGTAAAAATTATCAAGAGTGGCGCGGAAGCTTGCGTGCAGAAACGACGCTTCAAGAAAATTCAAAATCTGGAAATAGCTATCAAGGGCAGCTTTATCTTGCTGGCCCTGTCATTGAAGGTCTGTTGAGTACTTCTTTGACTGGACTGTATCAGGAAAGAAAAGAAGATGAAATTGAAGGTGGTTATGCAGGTAAGACACTCGACAGCTATCGAGCTTCTATGTACCTCACACCTACCTCGGATGACACTTTTACTCTGGAGTTCACCAATCATAACCAAGAGCGAGAGACCACTCTAGGTAAGTCAGTGGAACGAGAGTCTCAAGTTGCAGTACGAGAATATGAACGCCAATCTATTGGTTTAAGCCACGACGGAAACTACTCTTGGGGTACAATCTCTTCATTTATCAGTAATGAAACAGTAAAAAATATCGGTGCAGATAAAGAAGTCGAGAATAGTCAAATTAATACGCAATGGGATTTGCCTCTTAATGCTCACTACTTAACACTGGGCGCATCTTTCGAGCAAAAGGATCTGACTGATAATAAACTGTCATTGACCTCTAAAAACAAGCAATGGGCAGTATTTGCTGAAGATGAGAGGTATCTCACGGATACATTCGCTTTCACCCTTGGTTTACGTTACGACGACAATGAGATCTTTGACGGGCAATTTAGCCCAAGAGCTTACGGGGTCTGGTCTATTGACCCTAGCTGGACGCTAAAAGGTGGTGTGTCTACGGGGTATCGAGCACCTAGTTTGACACAAATGGACGAAGAGTGGGTTCAAGAGAGCTGTAGAGGACGTTGTTCTATTTACGGTAATTCAGACTTAACAGCAGAAACCTCCATCAATACAGAGATGGGACTGTATTACGTTAATGAGCGAGACCTTTCTGCAAACATTACTTTTTTTTACAGCGACTTCAAAGACAAGATCGAAAGTGAGTTTGTCGATCCGACGTGTACTGATAGCAGAAGTTGCGACCGCACTTACGTCAACATTGATGATGCGAACAGCTATGGTGCAGAAAGTTCCGTATCTAAGGGTATTACAGAGTCAATTACACTAAGTGCAACCTACTCGTATACTCGTAGTGAAAAGAACACTAATGACGATGATGATGGCTTGCCTCTTGTACAAGCACCTGAACATATCTTCTCACTTAATGGTGATTGGGCAGTGCGTGATAATGTTGCTTCATGGGCCCGTATGAACTATCAAAGCAAAGAGAAAAGCAACATCACTAGTGATAGTACAAGAACGTTGGCACCTTCTATTACTTACGTGGATCTCGGTGTGAACTGGCGTGTAACTAAGAATGTGAAGTTAATGGCAGCGGTTTATAACTTGTTCGATGAGCAAACCACAGAGGAAGAGTTTGGCTACATTGAAGATGGCCGACGCTACTGGTTAGCGGCTGAAGCGACTTTCTAATCTACTCACTTTTTTAAGCGAATAACAAAACAATGAATACGAAAATTAAGTTTGCGATGATCTCTCTGCTACTTATACCCTTTGTCTGTTTGGCTGGGGAGTTCAATGTAGAGAAGGATATCTTGTTCAAAACTGTAGGTGAAAGAGAGATTAAACTCGATCTTTATACTCCTTCGGTTGAATCAAATACTCAGTACCCGTTATTAGTCTGGGTACATGGTGGTGCATGGAAACGTGGGAGCAAAGACGCCATCCCAGAAAAGAACCCACTATTACTTCAGTCTGTGTTGAATGAAGGTTATGCGCTAGCTTCAGTTGATTATCGCTTAAGTGGAGAAGCGATCTTTCCTCAACCAGTACAAGACATTAATGATGCACTGAACTATTTGTACGACAATGCTGAAAAGCTCGATATTAAAGCGGACAATGTTGTGATCATGGGACGCTCTGCTGGCGGGCACCTCGCTGGCTTTATTGGTGCGACTAATTCGGCATACAACCAAGTAGATTTCTATGAGCCACCAAAGTACAAGGTCTCAGCCGTAGTGAGCTTTTTTGGCCCTACCGATTTACTTGAATTGAGTAATAAAGGTGGCAAGAAAGCCAGCAAAAAATCGTCTGTATCTCGTTTCTTAGGAGATATTCCAAACAATATTCCAAAGCTTGCCAAGAAAGCATCAACGACGAGTTATGTGAATGAAAATACTCCACCATATATACAGTTACACGGCACCTTGGATAAGCGAGTGCCTCTATCTCAAAGTGAGATACTTAAGGCTAAGCTTGATGAGCATGGAGTTACCAACCAACTTTTCATTGAAGAAGGTGTAGGACACAGTGCACCTGTCTTTGATACCGAGAAGTACGTTACTCATGTTTTGGACTTCTTAAATAAACACTTTCCGAACTAACAGCTCTAGCTTAAAAGTTCAAAGGGGGGGAAATACTGAGCCACCTGTGATTACAGTTGGCTTTTTCATGTATCTCTATTGGGCATTTTATCATTCTGATTAATGAGAGAGGCTGGCTCATTTTCAGGCAATGGTTGAATTTATAGAAATTTAAGAGTGAGATTTTTTACTGCTTGGTTGGGTCTATTTAGCTTTCCATGCAGTGAGATAAAAAATGAATTTAAAGTACACTAATTTGATAGTACTCATTTTGATGAGTTTCAGCCTTCTAATACTAGGGCTGTCTTTTACGCTGGGAGCTAACCCTGCAGCAGTTAAGGAGTTTTCAACATTTTATAATGTGACTGGTTTGGTCCCAACAAGGACGTTAGGGTTTGTCTTTGGGGTTGGCTTATGCTTTATGGCTATGAGCTTTTTACTGACTTATATGGAGGTGATGGATACAAAGGTATCATTTTTATTGGTTACCATCGTTTGTGTTTTCGTGCTTTTGACTTTAGTGTCGCCAAGTCGATGGTTAGCCTCTGAAGGTGGGTTTCCGGTTATTGGCTCGGGGCAGGGAATTATCAAGTATTTTGCGATACTGCCAGTTTTCACATTCTTGTTTTATAAAGATAAATTCAAAGATAATTGCCACACTGCTTTAAATTATCTGCCTGTTGCAATGGTGTTGATTTGGATTGGAGGCGTGAAGTTTATGGAGTTTGAGGCTAAAGCAATTGTAAAATTGGTTGAGACCTCTCCTTTTATGTCTTGGATGTACGAAGTGTTTAGTGTTCAAATGGCCTCTAACGTTATAGGGTTTTTCGACATCACTTTTGCCTTTCTTTTGGGTGTAGGCATTATTTTTCGTCAACAAAGGCTAATTCTATTCAGCGCGTTGGCTTGCTTTTCAGTTTTCTTGATGACTCAAACGTTTATGTTTAGCGCAGAAGCTGCACTGAGCGACGAAACTTTACTGAATCGGCTAGGACAGTTTGTAATAAAAGATCTATGGTTCATAGCCAACCTTGTGATAGTGCTTCACCTCACAACGAGTAAAGAGGGCAAGGTGTTTATGGCGAAGAGAGCCTAACTAGCTTTATCTTTACACGAGTACATTTGCTGATCTGCAATGTGTATGAAATCCCTTAAATTGGCATTTTGGCTGGGAGCAATCTCCGCTCCCCCCGCTGAAAAACAAATCTCGGGGGTCCCTAAATTGTCACACTCGCTATTTTGTTTATCATTTATGCGCTGTATGAATTCTTTTTGTGCGACCTGGTCATCACTGTTAAGCATTACGACAAATTCGTCGCCTCCCCAACGGCACAATAAGTCGGACTCTCTAGTGCAAGACTTTAGGATATGGGCGAAGCGCTGCAATACCTGATCTCCGGCTTCATGCCCTAAAGTATCATTGATGGACTTAAAGTTGTTTAAATCGATGAAAAGCAGCTGTGCGTTTCTATTCAGCCGACAGGACAGGGCAGTAAACTTGTCAAAGGCTTCCTCGAAACCACGGCGGTTATAGATGCCAGTGAGTGGATCAAGGCGGCTTTCAACTTTCAATTCATTCTCTTTATATATATGCGCTAAATCGCTATTGATGACGTCCCTCATTAGCTCAAAAACATCGAATAAATGCTGCTTGTACTCGGTGGGAGCCGTATCCATAACACATAAGGTGCCAAAGCTTCTGCCATCAGGCCACTGTATTGGATACCCCAAGTAGGAGACGTAATTATCTTTGGTATATTCGGGGTTGTTATTCCATTGGTCGGTTGTTGAAGCGTCTTTAACATACATTGGTGTATTACTTTGCACCACATGATGACAATAAACATTGACTTCTTTGCTAGCTGAACCACCAGGAGAGTAATGGGTTGTTGGTAACTCCGAAGCCACTAACACTTCAATGCCTTTGGTTGAAGCTTGGTTGATAAAAGCCACTGGGGAATTGAATAGTGCAGCGACCGTGTTTACTAGTTTTTGCCATCGCATCCATTCAACATCTTCTATCGCTAAATCATGAAGCGATTTATAAGGATACCCTGACATACTTACTCCTCAAGGCTAGATTGACTACGAAATTATAGTTCAATTTAAGCGGCTGTCATGAAAGTAGTTCACCGAGTGGATAGCTGGTTTGCGTTGGCAATGCTAATTTATCCATATTACTGCGTAAGTAACGCCTTAGACTATGTTTGGTAATCACCACTTATAAGGCAAGTCGCCAGTAACAAGCAAACTTGCCTTTTGTTTACGGAACTGAAAGTGCAGTTAATAAACCTTCATATCTTTATCACCTTAAATACGTCGTTGGTGCGGATGTACAGGACCGTTTCTGATTGAGTGGTAAAGCGGTGGTCGGTAACGCCTTCAGAGCTAAAAAGGCTGCCTGATTTAAGAGAAGTTGTGGTGTTTTGGCCTTCGTACTCGATATTTCCTTTGATGACGACGGCTTTAAATTGTGAAGACTCACTCTTTAACTTAACAGATGTATTTGCGGGCACTTTCAAGAAATACCCGGTCATTGCAGTGCCTGAACTGCTTTGCCATAGTTTTGACAAGGCGATTCCGGAGCCTGACAACATTTTTGATTGATGAGAATCAACCCATGCTATATTTGACCAATAAAGATTGAGGGGTTGCTCTTTTGTAGCAAATTGCTGTTGCGGCGGTTTGACTAAGTAAGGACCTTCGTCTATCTCCAAGTAAATCATATTTTCAGCGCTGTTCGCAGCGGTTATATGATTTGAGCCTGCCGGCTGAGTCCAGAATGAACCTGTGGTCATCCAGTTCGGCTGCGCTGTAGGATCGTCATTGTGCAAACTACCACTAATAACCACTGCACGATACGCGACATTATGAATATGTGGGGGAGATGAAAAATCAGGCTTGAACTTTACCAGCATGCCTGTGGCACCTGACGTTGTTCTATCACCCCATAGATTGAGTGCTTTTGGGCTATTCTCACCACGTAAAGGGTTTAGGTACCCCCATTCAATCTTGTTATCAAACGGCTTTACAAAGGTCGACTGCGCCTCGTCAGCGTTTACAAAGTGGCTACTAAGTATTACCAAGCTTATAAATGAAAGCCTTAAAGTGAGTAGCATAAGATTCTCCTAAAGTGTGAGTGTGAGGAGCTTTCCCAGTTGGCTCCTCACAGAAAATTGAAGATATCGAAAAACTACAGCGTCACCACAACTTTACCTGTTGCTTTACCGCTTTCCAGCCGTTGATGAGCTTGACCAATTTGCTCAAGCGTATAACGCGATTCATCCAAGACTGGTTTTAATTTTTTACTATCAACCAACTCTGCCAACCGCGCCAATATCACTCCATGCTCGCTGCGACCAGTGTTATGAAGCATTGGAATAAGCATGAACACTACATGCAGTGACAAGCCTTTAAAGTGAACCATGTTTAGATCTAAGTTGAGCATGGAAACGGTGGATACGACATGTGCGTTAAGCGCCGCAGCTTCGAATGAGTTTAGGAGGTTCTCGCCACCCACCGAATCGAATACCACGTCAAATCCCTTGTCCTTGGTATATTGCTGCGTGTAACTCGCAACGGACTCTGTTTTGTAGTTAATAGGGGTTGCTCCAAGCTGCTCTATTAACTCAAGTTGGCGCTCCCCTCCACCTGTTGAGTATACTTCTGCTCCGAAGTGGCGAGCTAGTTGCAGTGCAATGTGGCCAACGCCTCCAGAGCCGCCATGGACTAGCACTTTTTGGCCTTGCTTTACGTTGGCGCGAATAAGCCCTTCATATGCTGTTATCCCCACTAGTGGAATTGCAGCGGCTTCCTCCATAGACGCTGTTTTAGGTTTGATGGCGACTAAATCAGCATCCGCAACAATATATTCAGCAAGAGTGCCTGGAAGGTCAGCTAAACCGCCTGCACAACCGTAAACTTCATCCCCCACTTTAAATGACTGAACGCCTTCACCAACTGCTTCAACCACTCCTGCAAAATCCATCCCTAAAAGGGCTGGAGCCGAAGGAGATAAAGGCAGATCAGCGCCCATTTGACGGATCATCGTATCCACTGTATTGACGCTAGTGGCCGCAATTTTCACGAGTACATGGCCTTTTTTCACTTCAGGCTTTGTGAGTTCTGTTAGCTCGAATACATCCGGACTTCCGAATTTATTTACAATCATAGCTTTCATAACGTGACCTTTTGTCGATTTGATTGGAACGTTTTTTAGTCTAATTGCTGCGTTTTTATTTGAAAATTGCTATTTTCAAAGAATCAGTTTTTTGATTTTATTGAAAATGAATTTAGATCACTTAAAACTATTTATTCGCGCCGCACACACGTACAACATCAGTCAAGCAGGTAAGGAGTTAGGCTTAAGTCCCGCTGTTGCCAGTGCACATATTTCTAAACTTGAAAAAGATTTAGGAATACGATTGCTACACCGTACAACACGCAAGGTATCCCTTACCGAGGATGGCCATGCCTTTGTCCGTTATGCAGAGGACGTGATTGATAGTATCGAGGCTGCTAAAGCATCTGTGGGAATCGGCAATGCGAGTCCTCGGGGGACATTGCGCATTGCCGCTCCAGCTTCATTTGGCAGAATGCATTTGCTTCCGGCAATACCAAAATTTCTGACTAAATATCCACAAGTTTCGATTGACCTAAAATTATCCGACACGATTATCGATCTTGTAGAAGGGGGGTTTGATATTGCTATTCGCAATGCTGAAATGACTGACTCAAGCCTCATCGCGCGGAAATTGGCAGCAGATACTAGAGTAATATGCGCCGCCCCAGATTACCTATCCGAACACGGTCTCCCCACGACCCCCAGCGATTTGTATGAGCATAACTGCATTACGCTAAATAATGTCGACCGTTGGTCTTTTCTTGGCCCTGAAGGTCAGATAAACATCAAAGCAAAAGGAAACTTCTCGACAGATAATGGTGAGGCTATTCGTGATGCCTGTATCGCAGGTCTTGGGATCACCATTAACTCACGATGGAGTGCATATAAGGAACTCGCCTCAGGAAAGCTAGTAGAGCTCCTTCCAGAGTATCCACTTGTTTCCGATACGGCAATATGGGCGGTATATCCGAGCTCGCGCCAACTGGCGCCTAAAGTGCGAAGCCTTATAGATTATTTGATCGAATATTTTGGTTCCGTTCCTTACTGGGATAAATACGGGTCTTGATTTTTATAGACGATCAGTCTATTTTTTGATTATGAGTACAAATATGAAACCAAAGCGTCCACGAGGGCGCCCGGCAAAGGTCTTGGGCGAGCATAACGATACCCGTCGTAGGTTACTTCATGCCGGAGTTGAGGTGTTGACGGAAGCTGGCTATTCGAGTATTGGAATAGAAACCATACTAAAGAGAGAGGGGATCCCGAAAGGATCATTTTATCACTACTTTGATAGTAAGGAGGCTTTCGGTAAGGCTGTTATAGAGAGCTACAATCAATTTTTTAAAAAAAAGTTAGCAAAGCATTTGCAATCCGATGAACATAAGCCGCTCAGTGGTTTTCACGCATTTGTCGCAGATGCTATGTCCGGAATTGAGAAATATAAATTTCGCCGAGGCTGCCTTATCGGTAATCTTGGCCAAGAGCTTAGTACTTTGCCTACCAGCTTTGGTGATCAGTTAACTGATGTATTCACTCAGTGGAGTTATCTATTAGCAGCGTATCTTAAAGCAGAACAAGATAAGGGCAATGTCGACAGTTCCATAGACTGCACTTATCACAGTAAGCTATTTTGGATAGGTTGGGAGGGGGCAATTCTTCATACTAAGCTTCAAAAGGATGTTGAGCCAATCAGAATGTTTGTAGATTTTTACCTAAGCGGTTTAAAAGCGTAATTTTTTTATATTTTTATAGACGATCGGTCTAATTTGGAGGTTTTATGTTTAACGCTTTAGTCATAGACAAAAACGGTGAGCAAACAACGGCGCTAAAATCCGTTGACCAATCACTATTACATGAGGGCGATGTTGTCATTGATATCGCCTATTCGACCCTAAATTACAAAGATGCCTTGGCTATTTGCCATAAACCGGGTGTCGTAAAGCAATGGCCAATGATCCCAGGTATCGACTTCGCAGGGGTTGTCAAAAGCTCATCTCATAGTCGTTTCAAGGCGGGAGATGCGGTACTTCTCAATGGGTATGGTGTTGGGGAAAAGCATACCGGTGGCCTTGCCCAGCAAGCTCGTGTTAACGGCGATTGGCTGATTCCACTGCCAGAAAATCTAAGTCTTAAGCAATCAATGGCTATTGGAACCGCTGGATACACATCTATGCTATGTGTTTTAGCCCTAGAGAAGCAGGGTGTTACTCCTGAGTCAGGGCCTATATTAGTAACCGGAGCTGCAGGAGGAGTGGGCTCGATAGCAATCTCAATCTTAAGTAAGCTGGGTTACAACGTAACTGCTGTTTCAGGGCGTTTAGAACAAGAAAGTTACCTCCGTAATCTAGGAGCGAATGCAGTTTTGCCGCGTTGCGAATTTGAAGGTGAGGCGAAACCACTCTCCAAGGAAAAGTATGCAGGTGTTGTAGATGTTGCAGGCTCAAACATATTGGCCAATGCTATTGCTCAAACTCAATACGGTGGAGTAGTAACAGCTTGTGGATTGGCTGCAGGCATGGACTTGCCTACAAGTGTAGCCCCTTTTATTTTAAGAGGCGTTAAACTCATTGGTATTGATAGCGTCATGGCACCAATGGAGCAACGCTTAGAAGCTTGGCAGCGTCTAACGGTCGACTTGGAACTGTCGATGCTCGATGATGCGATACAGTGCATCCCTTTAAGTGGTGTGCAAGAGGTAGCACAGCAGTTACTGCACGGCCAAGTGCGAGGTCGGGTTATTGTCGATGTTAATGCGTAATATTTTGTATCTGGTTGCGAGAGACTCGCTTTAGTTTGGCAATATTAAGGGACTTCAAATAGCCGCCAGGAGTATTGATAATTTTGATTTATCTCCCAACCTTCGTCATCAGTGGCCCAAAGCAGTGCGTGGTAACTGCCAGCGAGCCACTGTGCATTAATGACTAAAGCTCAGCGTGGGGGCCAAACACTTCGTAATGTATACGATGATCACTCACCCCCATTGCGATTAAGCGGGTTTTTACAAACTTCATAAAGGCCAGCGGACCACACACGTAAAAATCACCATCGTCGATGGGCAGTGTGATAGCGCAGAAATCCATGAAGCCGTTAAATGTATTGACCATGTCGCCT
>NZ_JAKRFV010000027.1:0-53624 GCF_022347945.1 Pseudoalteromonas sp. MM17-2
AGGAAGTGTCTCGGTTACAAGCAGCCTGTCGTTGTGTTCAATGAATTACGCAATGCAGCCTAATTTAGCGAGTGGTGCACTTCGGACTTGAATTCGCGTCTGTTTCTATCGTTTTTATAGCTTTGAATATTTCCGGGGCTACATTAGAAGAAGCGAACTCATTTATATTAAAATTGAAATTTACTAAAGGTGGAAACCTATCTTACTTATTCATAGGAAGTATTCTTTACCTTACGCTCAGATACTTTGGATACGCGAGGGAATACCATAAGAAACTATTCAATTTTTGGAGCTCTAAGTTATTGAATGACTATAGAATTTTAAACTTTAATCCTCATGAGGGAGATTTTACAGGCTTACTAGCTCCAGCGATTAAGATATGGCCAGGAGATGAGCCAGGCATTCAAAGTCCATCTTATAATCCAGTTGGAATTTTAAAGAGAAACTTGACTTATAGATCGGAATCAGTCGACGAGTACGGGCAGGAATATTTCTATACTGCAAATATAGAGCTAAACAAGTTTGACGATAAATGGACTAGAAAAAAATTTCTTAAATTACTGAAGTACGAAGCAAGCTATCAACTCAATGCTTTTTTTAAAAGCAGAGAAAACTTGGATCTCTATTTTCCGTACATTGTAAGCTTGCTAGCAATAATAAGTGTATATTTCAAACCCAGCTAGTATACACATAACAAAAAAATTAAGTCGCTCGCGGGCTCGCTGGGACACAAACATGGCGGCTGAGTCGCTTCGCTCCGATTATAGCCGCCATGTTTGTGCCCCTTATTTGGGTGTTAGCTTTCTTTGGCTGTAAGCCGACAAGTATGCTGTTATAATTGGGGTGTTGCTTTTCTGATTAAGTTGATACGTATGAGTTTTACATTAGACGGAAATGACTGTATGCCTCCAATTTCAGGGGGATATCTAATTATTTACAGAGGTAGTGTTGAGTTATCGGTTATTAGTGTTCCATCTCCCAATTTTGTCGCTGATAGATATAGGGATAGTGTAAGTGAGAATTATGATTCTTTCGAAGATGATGATGGGAATGATTACAACATGACCGTTTTGTCTTCAAATGTAGGCGTGGATTGGACTCTTGAGGTGTCAACTGAAGACCCCGCTTTAAAGTCCGAGATTAAAGTGGAGTACCACGCTAATGAGTTCTGAGGAAAAAGCGAATGAGTTTTTAGCTGTTTTTAATGACGGAATAGCAAACATCAAAGCTCAAAATAGGGATGGTTTTCATAATCAGTTATATTTTTCCAATGTAATTAGCCTTATGGAGCAATTTCTTTCAAACCTGTTCATTTTTGAGATAACAGATTGTCACCAATCCCTTCAGAAATTGGCGAGTCACGACAAGTTTAGGGCTGCTACAGTTACGATTCCGTTTGCGCTAAATAATTCTATTGAAACGTATTTAGTACGCTCTATGAAAGCACTAGTTTGGCACCGCTTAAATGACGTCGAAATGTATTATAAAAGAGTGTTAAATATCCGTTTTAACATAAGCAGTGATTTATTGAAGCAGTTAGAGTTACGCCATGATTTCGTTCATCGTAATGGCTTTACGCTTGACGGTGAGCAAGTCGAAATATCAGATGAAGATCTAGATAAGTGTATTTCACTAGTTGAACCTTTTGTTATCGATATCCACACAAAATACGTCGCAGCAAAAAGCTAACAAGACGTTTATGCTGCTTCGCCGTGACACGACTTCGTTGCGCATCATATTAAAGGGTTGTAGCCCCTTAAAGTCATCTACACCTAGGTACCACTATGAGTGGCAACCTTGATTGAATGAAATATTCTGATCAGGACAAGCAAAAAGAAGAAAAATTTCAAAGAGTCAATGATTCAATCGCCATGGAGATAGATATAAAACGCTTAATATGGAGTTCTGAAATCCTATGGAAAGACTAATAAAAACCTATAAATATTTACTGGGGGAATATTATAAATGAAACCAACGACGTTATTACGGTGAAGCTTACTTTCGTTAACGAGTACGGCACTCATTTTTTGGAAATGAAACCAATTAAAGCGAATGAAAATCGTATATGGGAATATGAACAATCATCACTGTTCACTGACAAGATAGATAAAGATTTATCTAAGGTTGAGGCGACAAATTATGCAGGTTGTACCATTGTTTTTGACCGTAAAGCGATAAAGAAAAAAGTTGGAAAAAATAGACAAGTAATAGTGATTGAACCTCAAGATTTTATTGATGCTTGCAGTTCAAAATCAAATATGAACTAGATGAACATCATAAAATTAAACCATGTACCGTTTTTGATTGGTGCTTAGTTTGTTAACTAGTTTAAATACCTAATAAGGGTTTTAAAATTGGTTTCGTAACAGTTTGCTCGGTTTCGCTTCACTACACATCTTAGCACACTATTATCAGCCCCTTATGCAGGAGTTATGTGCTTTCAAGGAATATTATGAAAAAACGTATGTTATTGGCTCTATCTGCTTTTGCATTCACAGCTACCGCTATAGCTGAGGAAGCAGTTTACGATTGTGACAATGCGGTTAGCACCCGGCAAATTAATGATTGCGCGATAATTAAACTGAACTCAGCAAAAGCAGAGTTATCCAAGTATTTGGAAGCAAGTTTTGAGCGCAATTCTTATGATTCTGAGTTAGTTGAAGCTATAAAAACTGCTCAAAATGACTGGCAAATCTATGTTGATTCCCACTGTGGCTCTGTCTACACGAAATGGCGTGAAGGTACAATTCGTGATGTTATGGCTATTTCATGTGAAACTAAGCTAACTAGGCAAAGGACTTATGAGGTTTGGGCACACTTTTTAACCTATATGGATAGTACTCCGCCAGTGTTACCAGAGCCAAAATAATGTTTATGGCGCTGTATGGCAGCTTCTGTATTGCGTGGCGGCTCCCCTTAATGCGGCTTAAAAAAAGCCATGAATTGTTCTAAGTATGTTTGAACCCTTTATTCCTGATAATTTCGAGGCGCCTAAGCGTTTTGACACTGAATCTTTTCATTTTAGAGTGCTTGAAGAGGCGGTTGCTGAATTAGACTTTGACGCTGTGATGTCCAGCCAACAAAGGCTGCAAGGGATTTTTGGGCTAGAGTCCGAATGGCCTAAGCCATCGATGACTCTCGAAGAGAACAATGAAAGCCTGAAGGTTCATAAGCGAGAGTTTGAATCGCGAGTAGCGTTTGCTTATTCAGTGTTCAATAACTCAAACGATACATGCCTCGGTTCCGTTTACATAGACTCTAGCCAGTCACCCAAATATGATTGTGAAGTATATTTGTGGGTTAGAGACGATGCTATTGCTTTAGACAGAGCGCTTTACCACACGGTCTTTGATTGGCTAAAAAAAGATTGGCCATTTTCAAAAGTTGCATTCCCTGGTCGAAGCATTTCATGGGCAGATTGGGCGGTTGCGTTGAAAGTTACCTAATATAAATCAATTATGTATGAGACGTATAAAGCCTAGCTTGCGCTCTTTCGTTGCTTTTTTAGCCAAGCTTAATGTGCTCCATAGTGAAGCATCATCTACCTAGGGAAGCATAAAACGTCTATTCATCATTTTATTAAGCCTGGACGTTACTGGTTGTATGGATGATAGGCCGCTGTGAGGAAAAGTTGGGGCGTCTGCAAACAGTAAAACGAATTTCGGTGTTAGCGATAATAACGGGTCAAAGAGGATCACAGCGTAGAGTGGTGATTATTCAGTTTAGTTGAATAAAAGATCTAGTTTACGTATTATGGCCTGCTCAGAATAAAGGCACGGTGCTCGAAAGAGTTTCCACGCAAAGCTCCAGGTCTAAGGTCAATACATTGGCTATGATGGCTGAGCCGCTTCCACTTTTGCCCTCCTAGTGCAAACGAACTTGTGCCTTTGTTGTATCTGTATTTATTAGAGAGAACGACATGGCCAACTCTGTTGTTGCGAGTTTAAGTTATTGCGCTGAAGAAAACATTGTCTGCGCAACCATGCGCGGTAAAGCGCAATCAATTGATGTGTTAAATAACGCCAACGCCATTATTGAATTCGCCAATAGTTACAATGCGAAAGCAGTGTTAATTGATGTACGCGAATTTGAACATGCTTATGCTAAGGATGAGTTCATTGATGTGTGCAACAAGCTAGCGCCATTGCTCGGCCAGTTGATTATCGCCCGGGTGGTTAGTTATCAGGGTTTTATGCATGAACTGGTGACGCAAAAAGTACGAGAGCTTGGGGTCAGGGTGAAAAACTTTGATTGTCAGGAGCAAGCACGTAATTGGTTGCGCCCACTTTCGTGCTAGGTTAGTATCCCAAGCCCAAAAAATAACAACAGGCCTGAACATGCAGGTTACAGGGTTACTCGCAGAACTAAAACGCCAAGGCGGTATCGCCTCTGAGCAGCAATTTAAAAAACTTCAGCAGGAGATGGGGTCTTCTTTTAAAGACACCATCGATTGGTTGCTAGCGCAAACCCAAACATGGGCGGTGGCGCCCATTTCGTCATTTCATGTCGCCGCTCTTGTTAAAGCAAAAAATAGCCAAGGTGACGTGTTTTATGCAGTCGGTGTGAATGTTGAGCTAGCAGGTTTGGGGTTAGAGGTATCCACCCATGCAGAGCAGTGCGCATTACATAATGCCTGGCTACACGGCGCGACAGAGATTGAGCACATCTATATCAGCGCCGCACCTTGCGGGCATTGCCGCCAATTTATCAATGAGTTCAAAGGTGCGAAGAACATCGCTATAACCATAGGTGATAAGTCAACGACCTTGAACGAATTGTTGCCTCAAGACTTTGGTCCAGTTGATTTGGGGGTAGAGCAGCCCTTGCTGGGCAATGCTGCTAGCCATCATGATGAGAGCCGCTCATTACACCACCATTTTGCGCAAAGCTATGCCCCTTACAGTGGTGGTAAAGCGGCGGTAGCCATTGAATATGCCGGCGCAACCTATTTTGGCCGCTATATGGAGAATGCTGCGTTTAATCCTAGTTTTTCACCCATGCAAGCGGCGCTAAGCCAGATTGTGTTGGCCAATCAAGAAGTCGATTTTAGTGCTATTACAGCGGTGACTTTATTGGAGCAGCAGGCGGACAAATCACACCTTGGAGCAAGCAAAACAGTGTTAGCTCAACTTGCTCCGCACGCGCAATTTAATTACGAATTGCTAAGCAGCAGCTGTGCTCCGGCAATAACCTGATCTATCGCATTTTGTTCAACAGCCGAGATATCCACGTCGGGTATCTCGTTTTCACAGCGGTTGACTAATACTCCGGCGATGCACGCTGAGCGCAGCCCTAATGCGCTACACATGGTCAGTAAGGTGGCAGACTCCATTTCATAATTCATCACGTTAAGCGCTTGCCACTGCTGCATGGACCCTTGAAGGTGAGTGGGAACATAACCACTGTGGGTGTCATAACGCTCTTGCCCAGGGTAAAAGGTATCACTGGATGCGGTAATGCCAACGTGATGAGTGATATCGCTATCCTGACATGCTTTCACTAGGGCGGCGGTGGCTTCAAAGTTGGCCACTGCGGGGTAGTTGGCTGGCGCAAAGTGGTGCGACGCTCCATCTAAACGCACAGAGGCTTGGGTGATCAATAAATCTCCCACAGCAATGTGCGGCTGAATGGCTCCTGTGGTTCCCACTCGTAAAAAGGTATCTACGCCTAGCTGCGCGAGTTCCTCAACGGCGATGGACGTAGAAGGTCCACCAATACCGGTTGAGCACACCACCACAGATTGGCCTGCTAACTGACCTAAATAAACGTGAAATTCGCGATGCTTGGCAAGACAGCGCGATTGCTCAAGCTGCTCTGCAATAACGCCTGCACGCTCAGGAGCGCCGGGGATAATAGCCAAGGTTGCCCCTGCAATGTCTTCTTTAGTGATGCCAAGGTGAAACATTTTTTTCATGTAAGCCTCTGATTTATCTTACGCATAATAGTGCCTTTAAAGGTGCCATGCTGCGGTGTTGCGGTCCATGCCAATAAGGACAAATGTCCGATACAAGTGATCCCCTAGCTTGCGAACTGAGTAGATCTCAACTAGATGTTAATTGAATGTATCATAGGAGATAAATTATGGGGCTTTCTTCTAGTGCTTCGAGCCGCAGTGAATTTGCTCGTTGCTTTGAGTGTAACAAAGTGAGCGTCTTTGCTCCTTTACATTGGTTAGCGTTAGCGTTTAAAGATATGGCTCGGGCACCGCTGTTGAGCCTTGTCTATGGTTTAGTGTTTACCGCTATTCCCGCTGCGCTGTTGTTTTTTGTTTATTCTAGCCAGTCGCATTTGGTCATTTTGCCTGCTGCCGTCGCCTTTGCCCTCGTTGGACCAGCCTTTGCGGCCGGCCTCTACGATGTGGCGTGGGAGCTGGAAAAAGGGCACACCCCAACATTTCGCCATAGCCTCAAATCTATGTTTCGTAATCCCGCAGGGGAGTGGGGCTTTGCCGTACTCTTGATGGTCGTCATGATAGTGTGGATGCGCTTGGCCGCTTTGGTGCATGCGCTTTATCCCAACACCGTTAACCCTACATTGGAAGAGCTGAGCGCGTTTCTAACCTTAGGCTCTATTATTGGCGGCGTGCTGCTGGTAAGTGTATTCGCCATCTCTGCCTTTACTCCGCAAATTATGATGGAACGTCGCGTTGATATTATGACTGCGGTGGTGAGCTCAATGAATGCAGTGCGAAACAATGTGGGGGCAATGGTGGTGTGGTGCGCCTGTATTGTCTCTTTGGTTTTGCTTGGCTTTATCACCGGTACTGCGGGCTTTATAGTCATTATGCCTCTGCTCAGTTACGCCAGTTGGCACGGCTATATCGCTATTATTAAAACCAAGCGTCCGCGTAGCTACGAGTAACTTTCTGGCTGGCTTATGCAGCTTTTATGCATAGCCAGTCACGCCTTTGTTTGCGGCCCCTCCACGTCAGTTTGACTTCTTCACTCAGCTTGTATATTAATCGTTTACCTTGGGTGCTAAGGTGTATATGGATGCTAAATAAGTCTTTTAAAAACATAATGTTATGTTTTTATGGTGGCTTGGTGTCGAGGTACAAATTACGCAGAATAAGATATCAACGCACAGCAACACGATTTTTCTGCAAGCACCATACAATTGCATAACTATTGAGGAGAGAGCATGACTGCTAAGTGGCAAGATTTTCAAGAAAAAGTTGAGCACTGCTTGTGCCCGCCAGGTAACGGTGTATTTACTGTTAACACCGCTAAAGAGCGCAAAGCGGCCCTGCATCACAAGCTCTACGGTCAAACTGAAAACATTGAACCACTGTGGAAATCATCCCTTCAAGATTTACCCACTAGCGAGCACAAAGCAGTTATGCTGGGGATCAGCTCTGACTGCGGTGGCGGTATTTTACGTGGTGCGAACTGGGGCCCGTTATTCCTTCGTAGCACATTAATTGAACAGCAACCACAAGCGAAAGCGTTCGATATCGGTGATGTTCGTGTGATCCCACACTTATTGCATGATAAGTACCTCAACGAAGGCACTATCAGCAACTGTCAAAAAGCCTTGTACGCAAACGAGCAGAGCGACTATCATGTTAGCCCGCTATCCATCACCGAAGATGTATGCACTGATTTTTATGCAAACTTCCCTGAAAAAGGCATTTTCGGTATCGGTGGGGACCACTCAATCAGTTACCCACTGACAAAAGCGTATCTTAAAGCCAAGCGCGAGCAGGGCAAGAAAGTGGCTATCATCCATTTTGATGCGCACACTGATTTGCTCGTGGAGCGTTTGGGCATTGACTTATGCTTTGGCTCTTGGTGTACGCATATTCTAGAATTCTTGCCGAGCCCTGCGCATTTAATCCAGTTTGGTATTCGCTCAAGCGGTAAGCCGAAAGAGCATTGGGAGTCTACCTTTGGTGTGAAGCAACACTGGGCCCACGAAATCAATGAGCGTGGTTGTGAAGCCGTTATTGCCGAAGTGCTTCAGCAACTGCGCAATGATGGTGTTGACGAGCTGTATGTAAGCTTTGATATTGACGCTTTGGACGCTGAGTTTGCCTCGGCCACCGGCACACCCGAAGACGACGGCTTAAACCCACAACAAGCACTCACTATTCTTGGCGCACTGGCTGATGAGTTTCCAATAACGGGTGCCGACATGATGGAAATCGCTCCTTTCACCGACAGTTCATTGGAAGGAAAAAGCAGCTCAGAGACGACCTTACGCGAAGGGGCTAAAATCTCAGCGTTTTTGCTTCAAGCAATGAATAAGTAAGACTCCACGTCTACTAGTGACCAAAAAAAGCGCCTTTCGGCGCTTTTTTCATTGTTGATAAGCGCTCCTTTGGCTATTCAAAACGGCCTTTGCGTATCAGCTCACCATCGGCCATCATGCATTGACCGCGCACGAACACCCATCGTGGTAACAGTGAAGTGCTATCAAGCAACACTAAATCAGCACATCCCCCCGTTGCCAGCGTGCCTTTTTGTATACCCAGTGCGTTCGCAGGGTTGCTGGTTATCGCTCTTAACGCATCGGCAAATGCCACCTTATGCTCTTTTACTGCTTCGATAAATGCCAGTAATAACGAGCGCTCATGACCGACCTCAAGACCCACCAAATGGTTGTTCTCATCAAACACTGGCAAGCTAGCGTGGCCATCAGAGCTCATAGTTAAACGGGTTTTTTCAACACCCTTGGCTAAGCATTGTGCCAAAGCGCGCGCCGCACTGACTTCGCCATGTGCTAAGTCATAGTCGGTGGTGCTGGTGGTGAAATCTATCCAGCCACCGGCATTGGCAAAGGCGATACCGGCGTCAAGCAGCTGCTGATTGCGGTTCATATGGGTAGGATAGAAGCGGTTTAATGGCACATCATAGTGGGCAGCCACCTCATGCAGAAGCGTTAAATGACTGTCACTGGGACCGACATGAATACTAATCGTGCCGCGCTTATTACTTAGCATACCTGCAACCCGAGCATGTGCTGCCAGCTCACTAAGCTGCTTCGCATCCAGCTGAGAGCCGCGATGATCGCTAATAGCGACTTCACCGACACCGATGACTTCATCAATGAACATAATGTCTTTTTCAATACTGCCGGTGAGCGAGGGCGCTGGCAGATGATACGCACCGGTATAGCAAAAGGCATTGAGCCCTTCTTCTTTGAGTCCTTTAGCCTTAGCCAGTAAATTACTGTGTGTGCGGCCGATTGAATCAGTACCAAGGGCGCCAACAACCGTGGTGATCCCGGCGGTTATCGCATCACTGAGCATCATTTCCGGCGTGCGACTGGCGAAACCGTCTTCACCGCCACCGCCACAAATATGCACTAATGAATCAACAAAGCCGGGTACGGCAATCAGTGTGCTGCCATCTATGACCGTTTGCTGCAGGGAGCTGGTGAACGTGAGAGCAGGGTCTATACCGAGAATATGTTCGCCGCCCAGGGCGATAGTTTGTTGCCCCATAGGGTCGGGGTTGTAAGTAGTAACGTTGTTAATAAGTGTGATCATAATGACTTAACTGTATTGCATAAATTGAGCGCCGATAACAAAAGCGCTGGCGAGGGCAAATAGCGCAAGCTGCAGGCGCCAAATAAATAAAAACCATTGGCCCCACTCTAACTTCACCACGCCCAAACAACCAATCAGGCTTGCTGAGGTGGGAATAATGATATTGGTCAGGCCGTCACCGAGCTGGAAGGCGAGTACCACGGTTTGCCGACCAACATTAAGCAAGTCGCCCAAAGGCGCCATAATCGGCATGGTGATCGCAGCTTGCCCCGAACCTGAGGAGACAAAAAAGTTAAATAAGCTTTGAAACACCAACATACTCCATGCTGCCAGCGCTTCGGGCATACCGTGTAATAGGGTGGCGCTGTAATATAAAAGCGTGTTTAACACCGAAGGCTCACTGAGCTCATTGCCACCGAGTAAGAGCACGATGCCTTTGGCTAAGGCGACCAATAAGGCGGCCGGTAGCAGCTCTTGTGCTCCTTGGGTAAACATCTCTGCACTGCGCGAAAACGAGGTGCGATACATGAACTTGGCAACAATGGCGCTTAACACCGCCAAAGTAAAAAATTGGCCAGCAAGTTGCGGAATGTAATACTGGTGCAAGGTCACTCCCCAAATCACCCAGGCAATGACACCGGCAAACAGCAATAATAGCGTTTTATCAGCTCGACAAAGAGGCGCATAACTTGTGGTCGGCGCAGGTTCAGCGGGTAATGTGCGACTGTGTTTTGCATAGCGATAGGTGTAGGTCATGCCCAGCAATGTAAAACAACCCCAAGCGAACATCCGCAAGGGGGCACCGGAGAACACGCCGAGTTCAGCAATAGACTGAGCAATGGCGATACTAAATGGGTTCATCCATGAGCTCGCAAACCCGATTTGCGTTGCCACATAAGTCACTAACACTGTGGTTTGAGCGTTGTAGCCCAGCTGCTTCATAATCGGCAGCAGCACCACGCAAAAGGCGATTGCCTCTTCACCCATGCCAAATATGGCACCGCCAAGAGAAAACAATGTAAACAGCACAGGAATAAATAGCCATTGTAGCTTTTGAGTGCGGCCGATCAGTGCTAAAACAGCGCGGTTTATAGCGCCGGTGTGCATCAGAACCGAAAACGCCCCGCCGGTAATAAGAATAAATGCCATGACGCCAATGGTCGCGCCAAATTTATCGCCAGCAACGAGCCCTTCGAATAGTACATTCACAAAGCCGACTTCGCCGTTACTTGCAAATAACGGCAATTGCAGCTGCGTTTGTTGTTGTTGAAATTGCGCCAAGCTGACCGTAGTTTGCTGAGCGTCCATAGCAAACCAGCCAGGTTGCACAAACCAGGTACTGGCATAGGCAAGTAAGGCCACCGACATCAAAATAACGCTGGCACTGGGCAGAGAAAAACGCGTGTGATTAGTCATGAGTCTTCACTTATAAAAGGACAAAGGGGCGCACGGCCCCTCATTGAGTTTTGGGCGCTGACCATTAAAAGCGGTAGGTCATGCCCACACGATAGGTAGCGCCAAGGGCGTTATGATTTATTGCATCAAAACCTCGGGCAGAGCCATACACTGTAGGCGGCTCTTCATCTGTGAGGTTGTCGATATTAACGCGTAGGGTGAGCGCGTTGCTTAGCTCATAGCCAGCAGAGAGATCCCACACTAACCATGAGTCGACCTCTCGCTCACCTTGCGCATCGAGCGCACCAAGCACCTCCAACTCGTCAATTTCACGACCCCTCAGGCCATCGATATCGTCGCTGTAGCTGTCAGTATAGTTGGCACTTATAACGATATAGTAATTGTCGCTATCCCAAGCTAAGCTGACGCGGCCCACATTCTCAGGGTAACGATAACTACCTACTAAAGATTCAATGGCATCGGAGCCTGGGCGGTTACGTTCGTATTCGAGATAATGAGTGGCGTCAAAACGCAGTGTCAAATCTCCTTGGGCGAGTGCAAAGCGATGGTCAAATTTGATATCCACACCTTGTAAATCTTGGCTGCCGGTATTTTCTAAGGGGATCACATGATCGCGAGATAAAGGTAGGTATAACTCACTGTCACGGGGGTCAAAAGCGGCAATATAATTATCAAGAATCTCGGAGAGATCAGCGCCTTGTTGCTCAATGTTGAGCCCTTGCTCGTCAGTCACCTCACACAGCTGTTGATCGTAGGCAATGCCTTGCTGCCCTTGTGGTACCAGATTGCAATGACGTAAGGTTGCATCGCTTAGTGCTCTGTCGAGTACCGCCGTCATATTGGTATCGATGACTTTTTCGTGATTGAACTGCCAGTAATCAATGGTGAGATTGGTTTGGGCACTTGGGCTCCATGCGAAACCTAAGCTTAATGCCTGCGACTCTTCCGCTTTTAATTCCGGGTTGCCAAGTTCAAGTGAATTGACTGTTACTTCGGTGCCATCGCCCATACAATATAAATCGGCCACCGCTTGGTTGGCGCCACAATCAAAGGTTGAGGTGGTCGTGCGCAGCTTTACACCGGCCTGAGTCAATGACGGAGCGCGGAAGGAGGTGGACCATGAGCCCCGTAGCACCATAGTGTCGGTGGGGCGGTAGGTGAAACCAAGCTTGGGGTTAAAGGTACTGCCGAAATCATCAAAATGATCGTAACGCCCGGCGGCTTGCAGCTCAAGCTCGGTGCTTAGTGGAATATTGAACTCTGCATAGGCTCCCCACTGAGTGCGGTCGGCCTCGGCCAGGCTAGAGCCAAAACCGAATACATCCACTAAATAGTCATTTTGCGCCTGAGCTCGTGAGTCTGAAGAGGGGATATCTTCAAGCTCTTCGCGGCGAACTTCGACACCAAAAGCTGCATTCACTGCGCCTGCATCAAGCAGCAGTAATTCACCATTAATATTGGCATCCCAAGCATAAACCGAGCTTTTTCCTGAGCGAGAGGGTTGTTGTTGTGTTAACGCCAAAGTCGCATCATTGGTGCTATCGCCGAGCAAAAACGGGTTATAAAACGGGCGTAATGTAGCGTCGCCTGCGCAGTTTAAGGTAGTGCCGTCATAGCTTGCAATTTGTCCGTCACTACACAGCTCACCAGTTAATGCAGCGTGAAACTTGAAGCGGTTATAGACGCCAGCAATGGCAACTTGCTCTGACTTTGAGCGCGACAGGGTGATGCCACTTTGCCAAAACCACTCACCGAGGCTGCCTTCAAGTTCACTCACTAAGCGCATGTTATCCGACTCTACTTCAACGGTACGCGGGTCGCTAAAACGGGCATCAAAGGCAAAACCATAAACTTGGCGATTATTTACGGTGTTAAAGGGGTCGATATAGAGCTGCTCTAAAAGCGGGTTTGAGCCATCTGCTTGGTCAAAAATAAACAAGCTTTGCTCAAGGGCATAAGGGCCTTCGCTGTCATCAACTTGATTAATAGGCGCTGGCGAAGAGTAGGCTGTTGATTGCGTATAGCTGAAGAAGAAATCTGTTTTCCAATTAAGATCGCCAATGGCTTGCGTAAAGGTAAATCCGGTGGCGAGGCTTTCAAATGGGCTATCGAGGTAATCGTCCTCATTGCCGTAGTAGGCACATATTTGCTCGCCATGTTCGGTTTCTACCAACTCGGTTTTACACCCAGGGGCAGGGAGTTCTAAGCCATCTCTCTGCGAGTAATAATAAATGTTCGGCGTGTTCTCGAGCTTGGGTAAATAAGAATAGCCACTGACTAGGAGAGGGTCTTTGGTGTAGTCACGATCCGTCGCTTTAAAGGCATTACGGTGATAATAATCGGCGAATACACTGAGGTTGCCTTTGCCAAGTTGTGTGCCCCAAAGCAGATTAATTTGCGTTTTACTTTCATCACTTTGTGCCAAACTGTCGCCGTATGAGGCATTGACTTCAAACCCTTCAAAATCATCTTTAAGGATGTAGTTGATAACGCCGGCAACAGCGTCTGCGCCGTAAATGGCCGAGGCACCGGTGGCAAGAATTTCAATACGTTCAATGGCCGCGAGCGGAATTGCGTTAACGTCAACAAAGTTTTCCGTGCCCGCTGCAAATGAGCTCGGCGCAATGCGTCGGCCATTAACCAGTGTCAGTGTTGAGGACGGGCCCATCCCGCGCAGGCTCGCCGCTGATTGCCCAGCAGGCGTGGAGTTAGAAGTACCGCCACTTTGAGATGTGGAAAACGTCCCCGTCCCCCCACGCAGCTGGGAAATGTCTTTCAGTAGGTCGTGGATGCTATCGGCGCCGGAGCGAGCGATATCATCTTGGTCCAACACTGTAAGCGGTTGTGCGCCTTCCAAATCCACGCCTTTTAAGCGCGAGCCGGTGACGTCGATGCGCTCAATACTTTGCTCAGCAGGGGCTTGGGGCTTTTCAGCCGCCGATAGCGAAGGGCATACAGCCGCAGTCACGGCCGCAGCTAAAGATAACTTGCGAAACATATTTCACCTGTCGATGTTGCTGTGCGCGTCATACACGCGCTCAGTGAGTGCGCGCTTTCATGCACAGAATTTTATTATTGGTAGTAGATTTAGAGTGAGATGGCTAAGACGTACTTAACCACCGCGTTGTAAAGACAACGGGTGGGCTACTCGTCAAACCACTCCGACAGGTAATGGGGCGAGTAGAAATATGCAGCAAGCACCGGGGCTTTTTTCAACATTTTCTCGCATTCCTCATAGGTTTTTGACAACGCAAACTAAACGGGTTAGCTTGTACTCGATTTTTGAGTCCTTTTCGTTATAACACCCAATTATTGCTAAAGCAACAATTGTTTTACATTTAAATCAACCTTGGAAACTTATGACCATGATTAAGGATTTAGGCGCTATTCGCGCATTTTCGACTCATAATCGTCTCTTTTACCCTGTCTTGTTTTTCATTTCTCTATTCGTGTTACCACTTGCACATGCCCAGACACATATATTGATTGGCGGCGCTTTGCACACTTGTTCATCGCTAGGTGCTAAGCATTGCCTTGGTAAAACGAATTTGCAGGGCAAGCGTAGTAACCTTTATCAGCTTGATGCACAAGCTATCGACAGGCTAGAAAAACACTGGCCAGAGCAATACCAACCGCAAAAGATGCGCACCATCAACGCGCTAAAAGCCATCACCAGTGAGCAAAAAATGAGTCGGCAAGCGCTACTCGACCAATGGCATGCGGTGGATGAGCAAGTGGCGTTAATCACCGATGAGCTCTATTACTTCATCCTCGATAACCTCGAAGTCTATCAAGGAGATAAACGCCAGCGTTTGGTAGAGCGTGTGGATAAAACTCGTACTCGTTCGCAGGCGGCCAACGATATTGTTGCCTTCATTGAAAAAGCCACGCTGGTGGCAGCGCAACAACAGAAGCAACCTGCAAAGATATTGGCTATTACCGCATCAAGCAGAGACCCTTATGAGTCTGCTGATTTTTATGAGCAACTACTGCAATTTGATGGGGTCGAAACGCAGTGGTTGGCATTGACGCCAGCGTTGGCGCAGGCCATTACCGAGAATCGCTGCGAGGCCTTACCTGCTCTGCGCGCGCAAGCGCTCAGTTTTGCGCGCTCACGAATCTACCCAGAGCGAATCGCCCAAGAGCATGCAATGTGCGAAGCCGGGGTTGCCAGCTTAGTGGAAAAAATCCAAAGTGCGACAGCGGTGATGTTTAATGGTGGCGATCAGAGCTTAACGCGCAAGATACTCTTTGCAGACGATGGCGCTCCCTATCCTTGGACAGCCGCACTAAAGGCGCGCCCTGTTATTGTTGGCACCAGTGCTGGGACGGCGGTACAAAGCGGCGGCAGTAATGAGCACGGCGCGGTGGCTATGATCACCAGCGGTGATTCGATAGGCGCTCTTAGTGCGGGCGCCAAACCCCATTCTGCTCCTTCAGCGCGAGTGCAGCAACGACGTGGCGTGACGTATGAACAAAAAGGGGGATTGGGAAGCTTTACCTACGGAGTATTAGATACCCACTTTAGTGAGCGTAATCGTAGTGTGCGTCTGCACACTTTAGTGCAACACATTGGTCAATATCATGGCTATGGTGTGGATGAGACCACGGCACTGGTCACGCTGTCATCAGCATCAGGCAGCGGCGCTGCAGTGCTCGGTGCTGCAGGTGTGGTAAAGATAACTCCCACGGCAGAAAATGCCTTTCGCTACAGCTTTTACCCTGCGGGTGTGCGCTTAAAACTAAACGATGGGCACTGGCAGCTGGCTGAGAATACCGAGCAAGTCAGTAGCCCTCAGCTTGCCAATCAAGCGTTACCGGATATTCGGTTCAACGACATTATGTACGATGCTAAGCTTCGCAGCCTGACTCAGGCAATGTGTATGACCAACACTAAAAAAGCCCTAGCGCAGCAATTTGCCGATGGCCAGTATTGGCACTTTACTCTAAATGCAGACGAGCAGACTCGCATGGTTAACACCGCTATAAGTAACAATGCCTGCGCCGTTGAGAACTTGCTTATAACCTTCTCTAAAGCCCAGTAATCTCGCACTATAAGCTATAATGGCACCGAGCTCGGGGTGCCATTACTCAAACATACCTTGTCATCAGCTTATCTTTGATACTTTTGGTAACAACAATAGCGGGTATGACTATAAATCATATCGCGGTAATACTGTGTAAGCGTTTTTTCCTAGTTGTAATTAGTCACAGTCCCTATTTTAACTATACTGAGGGAGTTGCAGCGTGAGGGAGAACGGTTATGCCTTTGAAATTTAGATTACTTATCGCCTTTTTATTGGTGGGACTGATCCCAGCTCTGGTTATCACTTTGATCAGTGGCTACATCAGCAGTGAGGCTCTGCGCGAGCAGGCCTACAACCAATTACGCTCCATCGAAACTATCAAAAAATTGCAAATTAAACAGTACTTCGAGCGCATTGAAGTGGATATCCTCAGTGCAGCCAACGATTGGTCAGCACGCATGAGTGAGTCGGACTGGGTTAGAAGTGCTCACCAAAACCAGAGCCGCTTCGCTGATTACATTGAGCGCCGAGGCTACTACGATTTATTTCTTATTGATGACACAGGGATGGTGAGCTACTCGGTCACTAAAGAGGCGGATTATCAAAGCAACCTCGTCAGTGGCCCTTACCGTGACTCGGGGCTTGCCCAACTGTATCGTCAAGTGATGGAAACTGGCGAATACACATTCAGCGATTTTCAGCCTTATGCACCCAGCGGCGGCGCCCCCGCTGCATTTGTCGGTGCGCCCGTTGTTGCTGGTGGTGAAGTTCAGGCGGTGCTTGCGTTGCAGTTATCCATTGACGCTATCAACGAGGTCATGAACACGCGTGAGGGAATGGGGCGCAGTGGTGAGAGCTATTTAGTTGGTCAAGATTATCGTATGCGTTCAGACTCGTTCTTAGATGCTCAGGGACGCTCAGTTAAAGCCAGCTTTGCCGGTACCATTGCTGATAATGGGATTAAAACCAAAGCGGTCACTGAAGCCTTAGCTGGTCGCAGTAACACCGAAGTGATCATCGATTATAACGGTAATCCAGTTTTGAGTTCTTATGAGCCCCTTGATATTGGCGACACGCGTTGGGCGATGGTGGTAGAAATCGATAAACAAGAGGTATTCAGTAGTGTTGATAAGCTGATATCCAGTATGACGGTATTGCTGGTCTTGGTTATTGCGGCAATATTACTGGCAACATGGTGGGTGGTAAGAATGATCATCACTCCCCTTGGCGGCGAGCCTGAGGAGATGCAAGACATCAGTGAGCGTATCTCCCATGGTGATTTGAGCTGCGAACTAAGCGCACGAGGCGAGGGCAAAAATGTATACAACTCCATGCGAGCGATGAATTCCAATCTGCGGCAGTTGGTCGGTCAGCTCAGCGATACCGTTGATACCTTGGGCTCTACAGTTGAGCAAACATCGGCCAGTACCGAGCAAGAGCTGGAGAATAATCGCACACAAATGGAAAATATCATTAGTATTTCCACAGCCATGCAAGAGATGTCGGCCACCATTGATGAAGTGGCAAAAAGTGCTCGTAACGTTGCTGATTTAACACATGGTTTAGAAGGCACATCGCAACAAACTAATGATTCTATTAATCAAACCTCAGGTGCCCTGCAACAGTTGTGTGAAGAAATTGGTCGTGGTGAGAATACCATTAATAGCTTGAGTGAACGTAGCCAAGAAATCGGGTCGGTGCTCGATGTGATTAACTCTATTGCTGAGCAAACAAATTTGTTGGCACTCAATGCCGCAATTGAAGCGGCGCGGGCTGGCGATCAAGGTCGTGGATTTGCCGTGGTAGCCGATGAAGTGAGGCAACTGGCACAGAAAACGCAGAGCTCTACGAAAGACATAGAGTCGATGATTGGCATGCTACAAAAGGATGCTAAGCACGCTCGCGAGTCGATGGCTCGAAGCAGCCAATATGCCAGTGATACAGCTGATAAATCTATCAAAAGCACACAAGCACTGCAGCAAACGCTAGAGCAGTTAAAAACAGTGGCAGGCCATGTTGAAGTGATCGCCACGGCCGCCAATGAGCAGAGCTACACCGCTCAAGATATCTCTAAAAGTATGACGCGCATTAATGATGCTGCCAACGATAATGTCGCTACCGCTGAGCAGGTTAAAGCAGCCAGCGAAGAACTTCAACGTCTAGCCTATGAGCTGCAAACAAGTAGCGGGCGCTTCAAGCTTAATTAATGGTGTGCGCACGCAGCTCGCTTTGAATTTGCTCATATAACATTGTGTCGACCTTCAATGCACTAATATGGGTTTGTTGCTTGGCCCAGTGCAGTGCAGTAATGGGATCATCGACGACATGGTAGAAATAATAGGCCAGTGCATCAGCATAGTTATTGGCATCATCCGCTAGTCGGTGAGCCATGCGTTGTTGCGCACGTGCGAGCCACTGTTTTGGAGCTGCATGTGCTAGGCGCACAATTAAGGCATCGGGAATGTCGTCGATGTTCAACTTAAGGCGAGAAAATTCATCAACAAACTGCTGTGCTTGACCCAGCGCCATGAGTGTATCGGCAAAAAGTAGCCAAGTGCTGGAGCTAAGTTTTGCGCCCATCATGGGGGAGAGTACTTGTTTTGCGGCCAGGTATTGGCCATCAAAATACAGCGCGGTGGCAAAGAGCTCTTGCGTAAAATAAGCCAGTTCAGAGTCGCCCTCGCGCAGCGGTGAGTGAGCAAGGCGAGTAATAATTGGCTGCAGTGGTTCACTTTGCATTTTTACATCAAGGGTGCACACCATGGCCAAATCAACACTGTGTTTAGCGGCCAGTGATAAACAGGTCGCAAGCGCCTTATCAAAAAAGCCAAGTACGGTTTCAATATTCGCTTTTAATAGTAGCGCATTCGCATCGCTAGGTCGTAATGCTAGGTAATGCTCAAGTGTACTTAAAGCCGGTTGAAAATGGTGGGCACGTTGCAACATGCTGGCGTGCCAAAAATGACTGATAGGTCGCTCATCGCTTGTGCGCTTAGCTAACTCTTTACTCAGTGCTTTATGGGTAAATGACTGCGGGGTCACAAACTTATTGCCAGCGATATGCTCCACTAACTCATCGAAACTAAGGTCGTTCAGGCGTGTTTCCTGACTCTTAGGTTCATGTATATGTTCCAAATGGGCAGAGCAGGGCACCGACACTGTCGCTGCGAATAAAAAGCTAAGGGTGGCGAGTTTCATAACAGCTCCTTAAAAAAGGCCTTCCATGGCCTAGGTTTAACAAGGCAGGTCCGTATTGCCTAATTGCTAGCGTCGACTAAGTCTTGATAGAACTCGGTGGTGTCGACATCGTTGCTAAATATGCGGCCATTTACACGGGCCGGCATGGCGTCACTGGCAGCGGTAAATGCCGCTCGGCTGTAGCTTGAGAAGCTGACCTGTAAAGCGTCGACAGTTATTTGCGCTGTCGCTGCAACGGCCATGTTCTTGCCATCGTCGACAGTAAAACTAAAGCTATCGCTGCCGGTGTACTCAAGCATTGGTTGATAGCTGAAACTGCCATCAGCGTTGACGGTGACAGTGCCATTGGTCGGCGCTATGTCTAAGGCGAACGTTAACGTATCACCATCAGCGTCGGACGCTTGCAATTGTCCGCTCAACTCGGTGTCAGCTTGCGTCGTAAAGCTTGCATCCGCGACACTGGGTGCGCTATTGCTTGGTATTGGTTGCTTTTTGTCTGTGCCATCGTTATCGCTGCCACAACCACTGAGAGTCAGTGCTAGGGTGGTAGCAACTGCTAATTGGATTAAGTTACGCATGATGATCACCTCTTATTACTGCGAACCCGGTAACGGGGTCGCTAAATAAGGAAATTGTGCATTGGTGTCCTGTGCACTAATGGGCGCGCCATCGGTGAACGGGACATTACCAACGCTTGCATCATCAGAGCTGCAAAGCCCTAAATCAGTATCGTTACCGGCAACGGGAATGGGGTAACATAAACGGCCCATCACCACGCGTAAGGCGATATCGACAACATCATCACCAGGGCGACGGCCATTGGGGAAACCCGCTAAATCATCGCCAACAACACCAAAGGTAGACTGCTGCTCTTGTGGTGTGGCTGTAATCGCAGTGTTTAGGCGTAACATCTCAGAAGGTGTCACGGTTGCTAACTGGTTAACGCCCTCAAACCCGGTTAGGAAGGCAGTAACCAAATCGATGCGCGGAAAGTTAGTTGGCGCTAAGGTTTCAATATTGGTGCCTAGTGTTTGGTTGACTGCATCTTTGAAAAGAATATTGAGTAGCTCTGGTAAGCTAGGGTGGGTCACATAGTCAGCAAATTGACCATCATCTTTTGGATGAGCACTGGAGAAGGTGTCTTTATCTTTTAGGCCAATGACCAGCTCATTAACCAGAGGGTTACCAAGACGTGAAACCTGCACTAATGCTCCGCCATTGACTGCAGGCTTGGCAAAATTTGCTCGCGGATTAAGAATACGTGCTTGTGGCATCCACGCTGTAGTCCATGTACCAATGGTGCCGTTGCCTTCACCGGTAACACACTCTTTAGGTAATTCGAGCGCTAAAGCGGTCACGTTTTTGGTTGCTAAGTCGTCATTAGCGGTGTCCTGAGTAATACCACCGGGGAACCCTTCACCGTCATTGGCACCCGGTGCGCTATCGCCTTCTACGGGCACGTAGTTGACCAAATCAAAGGTCTTGCCAAGGTTGACGACAAAGGGATCTTTGCGTTGACCAACAAACACTTTTGCCGGTGAGCCACAATTAGGTAGAGCCACTTCATAGACGAATTGGTCACTGTATTGCTGATAGGCAGCAGGGCTGGTAAACGTTTTATTACCGATGTAATCCAATGGCTTGGCAAAATTTTCTGTGCTGGTCATTGGGTTAGTCACGGGGGTGCCTGTACCTGAGGCCATTGGGCCTTGCACAACACTTAGGGTGTAGCTTTCAGAGAAGTTAGCTGCGCTTTGATCGCTGGCACTGATTGGCCCCACGTTTTTTAGCGGGACGGCGATACTTTTCGTATTGCCTTCAGGACCCACATTGAGTGCAATGCCATCGCCACCGGCGAGTGCCGAACTAAAATCGAAGACATAGGTTAAATCTTCGATGGCATCGCCATCATTGTCGATGTGAATGGCGTATTTGGCATCTGGGTGCATAGCGAAGTAATTGGGGCCACCATAGGGGTCTTGTAGCGGAATGTAGTTAGCAATAACGGTTACATAGCCACCCCGTTGCGCCTCGTAACTATTGAAGGCATAAAAGTCGGTGGAATCGACCGTAGGCATCCGCGCGATATTAGGTGCTTCTCGATGACTTGAGGCATGAGCGGGAAGGGCACTAAGAATACCGAGAGCACCGGCGACGATAGAAAGTGATAAGTGTTTAGCATGAGTCCGCATGGGATTCTCCTTTTTGCTGAGTTCATGGCCGTAACGGGGCAAAAAGGACTTTGGATGCAAAAAAAATTAAAAAAGCTAAAAATTTTTTAAAAACTCTGTATTTTCAATTGATTAGGCGCATAAAAAAGGGCCCGTACGGGCCCTAACAAAATGGTTTGCTTTAAATGTCGACTAACTCAGCCGTATATAGCACTTCGGTGGGCGTGCCAGTGGGAGAGCCACCGAGTGGCTCCAAGCTGACAGCGAGCAGGTTGATATTGCCATCGGCGAAATCTTTGGGGATAGGGAGCGATGCCTGCCCTGATTTGGGTAACAAACCTAAGGAAATTGGCGCTTCTTGAGTTTTTACTATCATCCATAGCTCGTAGTCTTTATCTTGTCTTGCTTTTAGCTGTTCATTGGCTTTAACCAGCAGGGCGTTGTCAGTAGCATCAATAAGCCAAAGTGGTTGTTGCTGCTGATCTTTTACAAGCGCAAACTGATCACTGACAAAGCGCTGGTCCACCGGCTCTGAAGGCAACATCAGCAGTATTGTGAGCAATACACAGGCTGCAAGGCTGGCGGCGCTGATTGTTGGCCAGAACCAAGTCGTTGATGTTTTAGTCACTGATTTGCCTTGGCTGATTGCGGTGACATTCTGTGTGTTGTTGATACGAGCTTGAATCTTTTGCCATACCTGTGGATTGGGCGCATCATGGGGCAACTGTGTACCGAGTGTGTTGAGGTGCTGCTCCCACTGATTTGTTGCATGGCGCGCATACTCTGAGGTCATCAATAAACGCGCAAAGCGTTTACGTGCGGGGCCCTTCAGCGTTCCGAGCACGTACTCGGCGGCTAAATGGTCAATGAGGTTGTGGTTGTCATAGTTCATATTCCTAAGCACCTCTTTAATTGCGATAACCCTCGACGGATCCAGCTTTTAACTGTGCCAAGTGGGTCGCCCAAATGGGAAACGACTTCGCCATGGCTAAAGCCGCGAAAGTAAGCTAAATGAATCGCATGACGTTGCTCTGGAGCAAGCGCCTCGATACAGTGCGCCAACTGTGAGTTTTCTTCAGCCATGATGGGTTGCTCACTGCCATGAGTTTCTTCATACTCTTCCTCTTGGCGGACCTTTTGATAACGCAGCATGTCTAAGCAGCGGTATCGCGCAATGCTCACCATCCAACTGAGCACTTCTCCCTTATCTGTTTGATAATCGCTGGCATTGTGCCAGATACGCACATAGGCCTCTTGCAGCGCTTCATCAGCTAAGGCTGGGCTATTCAACATTTTACGACAAATCGCGTTGATGAGACCGCTGGTGTCTTTGTAGAGGTGTTCAAAAGCGCGTTGATCACCTTGCGCCACCGCTGTCAACCAAGCTAAATGATGTTCTTTTTGCACGACGTTATCCCCTTAACGATTAATAAGTCTAATTGGATGCATAGACTCTAGCCAGACTAGCATATAACACTATTTTAACAATTAATTAGGCTGATAATTAGCAACGACATCAATAACTTCGTTGTATTAAAGCGGTACACATGGATATTTAAAGAGAGGCTTTTAGCGCTTGCGCTTACTGATGATCGTGATATGGTTTTACTATAACACTATACAAGGAGTGGTTGATGTACGCTGCTGTTGCTTACTTATTGATGGCCGTGGCGCTTTGTGCCATTGCCGTAGTTATTAAAATTCCTTATTTCGCAATTTTTTTCTATTGGAGCGCACTGTCGTTACTACTGGTTTCCTTGGCTTATATCGCCAATTTAGGGCGCATTTTTAGAAAGCGTCAAGATGGCAGTATTCCTTGGTATATTCGTTGGGCATTTATTCCTTTCTTATTGGGTGCGCAACTATATAACTCTTGGCAACGGCGCACAGATAAAGTGCCGCCTATTCAAGAAGTTGAGCCAGGCTTGTTTCTCGCCTGCCGACTGTTTCCTTCCGACGTGGAAACCCTTAAGCATGAAAATGTCACTGCCATACTAGACGCTACCTGCGAGTTTGATGGCTTGGACTGGTCGCTCATCGGTGAAAACATCAGCTATTTAAATATCCCTGTGTTGGATCATGCGGCGCCAAACCGTGCGCAACTGCGCCAAGCCATCAACTGGATTCACCACCACCGCAAACGCAACCGCAATGTGGTTGTACATTGTGCCCTTGGACGCGGGCGCTCGGTGTTAGTGATGGCTGCTTACTTACTGGCTAAGGAGCCTGAGGCGGACCTAGACGAAGTATTGTCGCGAATTCAGGAGACCCGTGAGACGGCCAATCTCAATCGCTTCCAGCGCAAGGCCCTGAAGAAAATGCACAGCAGTGGTGAACTCGAAGTACGCAATAAAGTGTGCTTAATTGCTAATCCAGTCTCTGGACGTAAGTTATGGGGTGAAAAAAAGCACGAGATCATGTCACGCCTCAATGGCTATTTTGATATGTCGGTGAAAACCACCACAGAGGAGGTTAATGCGGCGATGCTAGCCGAGCAAGCGTTGGCCGATCATCCTGATATGATCATCGCTTGCGGGGGCGATGGCACGGTCACCGAAGTTGCCTCTGTGATCTGTAATAGCGATATCGTCCTAGGAATTATTCCCATGGGCACGGCCAACGCCTTAGCGCATGTGATTATGGGGATTGAGTCTAAAGCCTTTGGGGTTGATAAGGCCCTTGATGTGTTGATCAGTGGAGATGTTCAGGCCATAGACACAGCGCGCTGTAATGATGAGTTAACGTTGTTACTCATCGGCCTAGGGTTTGAGCAAAAAATGATTGAAAGCGCTCATCGCGACGCCAAAAATAGCAGCGGCCAGTTCGCCTATTTGCAAGGCTTCTGGCAAGCGCTTGGCGAGCATAAGGCAAAAGATTACGAGTTAACATTGGATGATATGGCCCCTCAGTCCGTGCATACAAACAGTATGATTATTGCCAACGCAGCGCCTATTTTCACTTTGTTAGCGCAAGGGCGAGGGCAACCTGAGCATGACGATGGTTTATTAGATGTCAATTGGCTCGAACCGGCCAAAGACTCCAGCGTTAACGTACTTAGTATTGCTGAGCTTGCGTTTAACAGTGTGACTCAAACTCAACTTGATGTGAATGCGCACCATACCAATGCCCGTAAAGTGCGTGTTACAGCCAATGAACCGATTGATTACGTAATTGATGGTGAAACTCGTCAGGCAGATGAGTTAGTCATTGAAATTCAACCCTCATCATTGCGTGTAATGGCTCCGCAGCGCAACGAAGAGTCATCTTAAAAGCACAAAGTGATTGGGCCCAGGTCATTGGGCTCAATCACCTTATAGCGTTAGTTAGTGCACCCGGATTTTGCCTTGTTGCTCGGGATAAACGGGGTGGCCCTGTTTGTCTACAGCTCGCCAGATAAGCGCGCCGTTATCTTGGTTTGGGTGTTTACGGGCACAGATTTTCGGGGCCCCAAACATGTCAATTACCGCTCCTTCACTGTAACGACGCTCTTCATACCAACACACCGATGTGTGCTGCGCATCGACCCAAACACGCGTTTTGGTTTTCTTGGTATCAGCCACCCCTTGCGGGGCGAACATCAGTGTTATCAATACCACAAGCGCTGTGCGCATATCGGTTTCTCCGAGGTGTAATCGTTATGTCAAAGCAACAGACACAATTATGATACCTGTTGCTTTGCGTGTTTAGGTGGCATCCACCTGTTGCTGCGGCGCCGCATCAGCAAAGGCTTTGAGCGTATTACAGTGCTCATAGACAGCCATGATTTTGGGGTAACGGTCCATATCGACCTTAAACCGCAGCGCGTTAAACACTTGAGGTACCAGGCAAATGTCGGCAAGCGTTGGCGCGCTGCCAAAACAAAATGGACCCTCGCCGATCTGATTTTCAAGGCTGTCAAAGCCGGTCACTATCCAGTCTTGATACCATTTGGTTTTCTGCTCATCACTGACATTGAGCTCTGCTGTTAAATACTTTAGCACACGCAGGTTGTTGATAGGGTGAATATCGACGGCAATGGCATACGCCAGAGCGCGAATTTGTGCTTTTTCCCATGCATCACCTCTAACCAGCGGCGCCTGCGGGGCTATTTCGTCTAACCACTCTAAAATAGCCAGTGATTGACTAAGTACACCTTGCTCAGTTTCAATGGCCGGCAGCAAGCCTTGTGGATTTTTACTGAGATAAGGCTCGCCACGCTGCTCGGATTTGAGCAAATTGACTGGTACAATGTCATGCTCCAGCTCCTTTAAATTTAGTGCAATGCGCACGCGGTAAGCCGCTGATGAGCGAAAATAGCTGTATAGCTTCATTATTTCTCTCCGTTAAAGTGTTTTTTTATCCCTTTCCAGCAATCAAGATAGTTGCTTTGGCGCTCTTTGCCAGTTAACGCGTACTCTGTGGGAGCAATGATATAGCGGGATTCAAACATAAAGGCTAAGGTGTTTTCATAGCGTACCGGCTCAAGCTCGCCCTGGCTTGCCTTGTCGAACACTTCAGCCTCTGGGCCGTGTGGTGACATGCAATTGTGTAGGCTCGAGCCACCTGGCACAAAGCCCGCTTCTTTCGCGTCATAGGTGCCTTTAATCAGACCCATAAATTCACTCATGACATTGCGGTGGTAATAAGGCGGTCTGAAGGTGTGCTCGGCGACCATCCATCGCTCAGGGAAAATAACGAAGTCAACATTGGCCACCCCAGGGGTGCCCGAAGGAGAGGTCAATACTGTGAAAATGGATGGATCTGGGTGATCGAAACTGACCGTGTTCATGACATTAAAACGTGACAGGTCATATTTGTATGGCGCGCTGTTACCGGTCCAAGCCACCACATCCAGTGGTGAATGGGTGATATCTGCTCGATACAGTTGACCGCTAAATTTGGCCACCAATTCAAAGTCACCTTCTTTGTCTTCAAATGCAGCGACAGGGTATTGGAAGTCGCGGTCATTGGCATAGCCATTGGCACCCACTGGGCCGCGCTCGGGAAGAATATAGGGGTGGCCGTAGTTTTCGCAGATATAACCGCGCACGGGGCCATCGATTAATTCGACAAGGAACTTCATGCCGCGAGGGATCACCGCGATTTCTCCAGGGACAACTTCGATGATGCCGCATTCTGTGCGCAGCCGCAGGCCGCCTTGTTGCGGCACAAACAACATCTCGCCATCGGCGTTATAAAAGTAACGCTCATGCATCGAGGTATTGGCCACATAGACGTGAATACCAATCCCGGCTTGACCATTGACGCTACCGTTAGCTGCCATGGTCACCAAACCATCAATAAAGTCGGTATGCTTAACGGGAATATCGATTGGATCCCAACGCAGCATAGTCGGTGGAGTCGGCACTTCGGTGATGGGGGCACTGCGCAGTAGGCCATTGTCCAAGGGTTGATAATCTCCTTGAACCACCGATGGGCGAATACGATATAGCCAAGAGCGACGATTGTCGGCGCGCGGCGCGGTAAACGCGGTTGTCGAGAATTGTTCAGCGTAAAGGCCATAGTTGACCTTCTGTGGGCTGAATTGACCAATTGGCAAGGCATCGGCAAGGGCTTCGGTGTCAAATTCATTGCCAAAGCCGGTCATGTATTGCAGTGTATGTTTGCTCATTAGTAGGCTCCTGTTGTATTGTTAGCCAACATACTCTCATGTGAGAGTAATTTCAAACATCACGCACAGGGCGGGTGTAACATAAATTTTACGTGTAAAGTCGATGTCATTTGATTTAAATAACTTCATCCCCTATCTACTCACCTTGTCTGGGGCCAAAGTCAGCGCTGCTTTTGCCTCTGTTTATCAAGATTCATTATCAACTCCCCAATGGCGCATTATGTGTCATTTGAGACAACAAAAATCAGGCCTAACGTCACGCCAACTATGTGACTATGCGCTATTAGACAAATCAACGGCCTCGCGGGCAATTAATGGTTTGCAAGAACAATTGTGGGTTGAGGTGCAGCCTTGTGCGGAGGATAGGCGCGCCAAACAAGTGCGTTTAACGCATTTGGGCGAGTCATTGATGGATGAGTTAGAGACGAGGGCTTTGCAGTGGCAAGAGAGCTTAATAACCGAGCTAAGCGCACAGGAACAGGCCTTGCTGAAAGGTTGTTTGCAGAAATTAAACCGCGCTGCAGAGGCGAGCGCCAGTCGTCAGGCATAAAAAAGGCCCACCTTAGGTGAGCCTCCTATTATCGTGTTTACTAGCAATTAGAACGTATAGCGAACACCGATGCGCATTTCCCACAGTGACGCGTCGCGTTGTACAGACGTGTCTTGGTTGCCATCGTTAAAGCCGGTATAAACATAACGGCCGTTGCTGTCGATATTCATATCAACCATACGGTTGCCTACGAATGAGCCTTTTTTATAAGTGCCCCAATCGTCGTTCAACAGGTTAGTTAGGTTGTCGATGACAAAGAACACTTCACCGTTGTGACCTTCTGCGAAGCCAGGCAGTTGTTGCGTAACTTTCAGATCAAACTTCACATACCACTCGGCATTTTCGGAGTTACGATCGGTCACTGAGCCACGCTTCAAGCCTTCCTCTTCGATGAATGCATTGAATGCAGCGAGGTCTTCGGCACTCATGTCATAAACAACGTTTGGATCGTTTTCCAACGGTACATACAGTAATTGGCGTGAACCATAGCCGTAGTTGTTGAAATCGCCGAACTGGCTGTCTGCGGTATCAAACACGTAGCTGTAAGGTAAGCCTTCGCTTGCTTGACCGAGTAGGTTGAAGCGAGTTTCGTAACCATCGAAGAACTCTTGGGTGTAGCCAAGGCGCAACGTAAAGCGGTGCGGTACTTCGTAATCCGAAGTGGCCGGTCCTGGCATACCCGGATTGGTGGTTGCGAAGTTACTGTAGTTCGATGCCGCCACTGAGCTATTCATTGGGTTTACATCTTCTGAATCAGTAAATGCATAGGCCACAGTGAAGTCGATGCCGTTATCGTAGGACTTGCTTAGCGCTGCCGAGATAATGGTTGATTCGCCATCATCGCCGTCTACATTGGTGAGCATGTACTCTTGGTTACGACCTTCAATGCTTTCGAAGATAGGACGACCATCAAAGGCTGTTTCGCCGCTATCACGTAAAGCGATGTCTTGTAAGTACGCTGAATCTTGTTTTTGCGTGTGCAATACATCTAAGTTAACAACATAGTCATTTTCGAAGGTGTACGTAGCACCGACTGAGTACTTCCACTCTGACGGGATTTCAAAATCAGGGTCGATAGAGTGAGTTGCTGAGTCACCTGCGCCTGGTGTGGTTGCTGCGATTTCATCAAACAGTGATTGTGGTACGCCGTAACCTGGAGTGTCACCATTGGTCATTGCAGTATTGAACAGATCTACACCAGATGCGCTCAATTGAATTTGTGTTACACCGTCGTTCTGGTAAGCACTTGACGCCCATACATTCGGGTTACCACCTGAGTAGAGACCGAAACCAGCGCGAATCTCAAGGGCATCGTCTACGAACCAGTTAAAGCCAACACGCGGTTGCAACAAATCAACGCCATCTAGGTTTTGCTGGTTAGAGAAGCCATAGCGATTTTCAAACTGCGCATTGAAGTTTGGATAGTCGTCGCTTTGGTATTTGTCATAGCGTAAACCAAACAACAGGGTCGCATCGATATCAGTGAAACTATATTCGTCTTGAACGTATAGAGTATGCACTTGGTATGAGAATTCCGCCGCTAAGTCGTTCGGGTTGTTGCTGCCCGCTGCGTTATAATAATAAACGCGATCAGCGATACCTTGCTCATAATCTTCGATTGAGTCGAAGCGGAACTCACCTTCGGTGTGCTGTACGAAAAGGTTGAACACGTTCAAATCTTCATACTCATAACCGGCAGTAATGGTGTGTTGGTCAAGGTAATATGTACCTGAGATTTTCGCAGTCAGGTTGTCCCAGTTAAGGTCGTTTGACTGACGTGAATCATCCGGGCCGATGTATACGGTGTCGTCATTCGGTCCATAAGTAATTTGGAATTCACCGAAACCGCTGGCTGCATCAAGTGACTCTTGGCGAGCATCTAGATCTGACTTGCCGATACGTACTTCAGTGGAGAAGTTGGCTGACCAGTCTGAGTAAAGTGAACCGACGATAGAGTAGAACTCTGCGCCACGCTCGTAGAAATGACTAGAAAATGCCAATTCGTCGTTGTCAGCATCAGACTGTGAAAGATCAAAACCATCGTTGTAGTTATACACTACACTGGCGCGGTGATCTTCGTTAATGTTCCAGTCCAGTTTTACCAACAGCTTTTCATCTTCGATAGGCATGCTGCCTGGCGTTCCGCCGATATCGTAGTTATAAACATCGCTGGTGATTTGGCGAATGCGGTCGATATCTGATTGGCTGATATTACCATTGTCGACAGGGCCGTAGTCGAACTGTTTTACCCCTTCCAACTTCTCGTAAGAGGTGAACAAGAATAGCTTATCTTCAATCAGTGGCATGCCCACATTAAAGCCATAGCGTTTTTCGGTGTAGTTGCCGTTATCGATGTCGCCATCGATTTCGTCGATGCTATCGCCTTTCATCGAGTCATTGGTGTAATCAAAGAATACGCCACCGTGCAACTCATTAGTACCAGATTTAGTAACGGCGTTGATGTTACAAGAGGTAAAGCTGCCGTACTGAACGTCAAACGGGGCCATTTCAACGGCGACTTGCTCTAGCGCATCAAACGAGAACGGCTGGCGCACTGTTGGGTAACCATTTGAATTCAAACCAAAGTTGTCGTTCATACGAACGCCATCAAGGGTTAGGCTGTTAAAGCGTGGGTTAGCGCCACCACAGTGAATCGCATCGCGGCTATCGTCCACATAAATACGTGGGTCGGCACGGACAATATCTTTAATATCACGGTTAATGGCTGGTGCTGATTCTAAATCTGCTTGAGTAAAGGTCGCGGCCGGGCCGGTGCCACCTGAAAATGAACTAATAGGACGGCCGGTGACTACGATTTGCTCGATATCGCCTTTCGCTTGAAGTTGCACTGTTACTGGGTATTCTTTACCCAGTGATAGATAAACATTTTCAACGACTTGGTCTTCAAATTTATCTGAGTCGATCAGTACATTGTATGGGCCGCCAACGCGCAAGCCTTTGGCGCTAAAGTAGCCAGCATCATTGACTACAGCGGTCTTTGCAGAGCCTGTCGGCAAGTGAATAATGGTCACTTCAGTGCCTGCAGCCGGGTTGCCGTTTGGTCCAGTGATTTGACCTTTGACTGAGGATGCGGTTTCGTTAGCAAAAGCACCTGAAGACATGCCCACAGTAGCGGCAATGGCCATCGACAGTGCCGATTTCCTAAGTTGCATTTTCATGTTGTTTTCCCGTGTTTAAGTGTCATTAGTTAGACGGTCATTAATTATCGTAAGATATTAAAAACTATTATTGTTACCGTGGTATTGCGAAAAGCTAAAATTACACATTTTATTGCAAAAATAAGCTCTTAACTTGCTCAACGGCGTGACTCTTATTGTTACTTGCTTTAAATATATTAACAGCTAAGCCTAGTTCATCGACTCATAGATGCCAGTATATCGACACACTCTGATGCGCTTAGCTTAGTGGCTGTTGAAAGTGGGTGAATTGTACCCATCATAGCCAGCTTAGTCACTCTTTTTCAGCAAATTAAAGGCCATTTGTCCGCTTTAGATTGAACTTTGTTTATAAACTGTAAGTTGGAGTATTAACCAGCAGCGGGATGTATATATCGTCGGGTGAGGCGGTTGCATAAAAGCACACCAGAGTGTCAGGGGTATAATGATCACGAATAACCCTAGGGAAGAGGGAAGTCTAGGTATAAAAAAGCCCACCGAGGAGGTGGGCTTGAGGTTGCGATTTTCTAACTAATTAGAAAGTGTAGCGTACACCAATCTTAGCTTGCCAACCCGACGAACTCTTTGAAATAGAGTTGTAGTTACGAGTGTCGAAGCCATTGTGGCGACGGTCAATGATGATGCGACCTTCGTCATCTAAGCCACCAAAGTCATAGACTGCTTGGTCTGAATAGCTTAGGCGCTTTTCTACGCCCCAATCATCATTAAGTAAGTTCGCGAAGTTCTCAACCATCACGTAAAGCTGGCCTTTGTGGCCTTCGGCAAACCCAGGGATCTCTTGCTTGAAGCTTACATCCATGGTGGTTACCCAAGGTTGTGTGCCGGTGTTACGGCCGATGATCTCACCACGCTCAGAAATGCCAGCCTGGTTTAGCAAGGTTTCTAGCTCATTCCACGTCACCTGTGACTCATCCCAGTTGACCGCTGCGTCATCAGCGCCAGATGGAATATAGGCTAGGTAGGCTGAGTGGCTTTGGAACTCACTGCCGATATCGCCGAAGTCGTAATCATTGTAGAAGCCCATTGAATGGCTGTAAGGACGACCCGAACGACGCTCGAAGAACATGTTGAACTGTGATTCATAGCCTTCAAAGAACTCGGTCTTGTAGCGAAGGTTAATTTTAAAGCTGTGTTCTACTTCATAGTGACCACGGCCCACAGTATCAATATTGCGGCTCTCGACTAGCGCATGCTTATAGTTACTGATGGCGCGTGATGATGAACCAGGCGCTACTTCAGTAATATCTTGGTGCGCGTAGCTCACAGACGCATAAAGACCGTTGTCCCACTCTTTGGCAAGTGCCGTAGCTAGGATCACTGAGCGACCGTTTTCATCAGCATTGGTCATCATGATATCGTAATTTTCTTCACGCTCACCATCATAACGGCTCTCGTAAATCACCCGACCGTCAGCTGATTCACCCACTGGAACCAAAGCGGTATTGTGCCATACTGCTTCGTTTTCTTTTTTGTGATAAACCGCTTCACCGGTCCAGCTAAAGCCATCACCTAGTAGCTCTGAATCAAACTCATATTCAAAGCCAAGTTGAGCACGAATTGAAGACGGTAATTCAAAGTTAGGGTCGGTGTAGTTAGTGCTTCCTGCGCCTTGAGTCATAGAAGCTTGGATTGCTTCAGGTACTCGAGTTATATCAGCTTCAACACCGTCTTGTGAATAGTAATCCGCAATCGCTTGCGACGTGGCTGCTACATAAGTTAGACCATCATTTTGGTATGGATTGTTATACCAAACGTTTGGAATACCGCCTTGGAAGCGACCTACGCCACCATTGATGGTGAGGTTCTCGGACGCGTAGTATTTAAAGCCAACGCGCGGCAGAATAATATCTAAGCCATCAAGATTCTCTTGGTTTGAGTACCCATAAGTGGCTAGGAAGTTTTCGTTTAGCGTGGGTTTATCATCTGATGATAAGCGCTCATAACGAAGACCGACGGTAAGTTCCAACTCATCAGTAGGGTAGAATTTGTCTTCAACATACACAGCAAACTGATTACGGCGTGCGTCATAAGCCGTGTCATCGGCGTTATTAGTGTAGGCATTGCTATAATCGAAATCGTAGTTACCGTTGTAGTTACCCACTTCGCGGTTTTGGAAACCTTCTAGGCTATCAAATTCCCACACACCTAATGAACCTGCTGCAAATAGGTTGTATAGGCGCAGTGACTCGTACTGAGCACCAAAATTGATTTCGTGGTCACCCCAGAAGTAAGTACCATCGAAGGTCAGGGTGAGGTTTTCCGTTTCCGATTGGTTTTTATGACGATATTCATCGGTGCCGAACTGATAGGCTGGGCCGCGATAGTATTCTTCTACCTTAACGCTACCAATGCTTGAGTTGGTGAGGCTGTCGCTACTGACATCTTTATAGGCAATACCGATTTCGGTCGAAAAATTACCTGACCAATCTGAGTATAGCTTAGCAGCAAAGTTGTTAAACTTGGTTTCGTAGGTATAACGGCTCGAAGCCAACATTACTGTGTCGCCACCGGTACCGTAGTTTCGCTCGTCGGCGTCATCTTGCCATTGGTAGGTGAAATCAGCGCGGTGATCTTCAGCCACGTTCCAGCTTAGTTTTACCAGTAAGCTGTCGTTGGTATCTTCCGGGTCACCACCAAGCTCATCGCTCAGACCGTAGGTGCTGTCTAGTACAGAAAGGAACTCATTAAAGTTTTGCTCTGAGGTATCGTACTCGTGCGTTGCACCTGAGCCTTCAAAACCATAGTCCATTTCCAGTTCACTGGCCCAGCTGTTGTAGTTAACAAAGAAGAATAATTCGTCTTCGATGATGGCGCCACCGGTGCTGATCCCGAAACGCTTTTCAGATTGAATAGGGTCTGTCTTGGTTGTTTCGAAGGTGCGGCGACCATCCTCGTCGAGTACCGGTCTTCCATCTGCGTATACCTGAGAAATACTCTCTACTTCTCCAGCAAGACTTGGGTTAGTGAATTCATAGAAACCGGTGAATTCAAACTCATTGCTTCCCGATTTAGTCACCGCATTGATAACACCGCCGCCAAAGTTACCTTTTTTCGCTGAAAACGGTGAGGTATCTACTGACACTTGTTCAATAGCGTCAAGTGCAACAGGTGGCTGCTCAGTAGGGTAACCGCCATAGTTTAAGCCGAAATCGTCATTTTGGCCGATGCCGTCAACGGTTAAGCTGTTACTTCTTGGGTTGCTACCGGCAATGGTTAGCTCGCCGCTACCATTAATGCTTGCTAACGGATTCAAACGAGCAATGTCTTTGATATCGTTATTAAAGCTCGGAGTGTTAGCAATTGTGTCTTGGCCAAATACGCTGCTTGAACCGCCTGCTTTTTGCAAAATACGGTAGCCTGATACTTCGATACGCTCTACGTTGATAGGCTCAAGCTGAGAAGTGACGCGGCGAGTTTCACCTAGTTCAAGATAGATGTTCTCCAGCTCTGCATCACTGTATTTATCTGAGTCAATGAGGATGCGGTATGGACCACCTACACGCAAACCCTTGGCGATGAACGCGCCAGAATCATTAGTCGTAAAGGTGCTCACGGTGCCGGTAGGCTCGTGAATCACTGAGATTTGCACGTTAGATGCAGCATCGCCTTTAGGCGTGGTGATCTTACCGCGCATTGATGATGAAGTATCGGCTGCGAAAGCGTTTGCTGACACGCCTAAAGCGAGTACGAGCGCGCCGGCCACTTTCGTTAAGCGAACGTTTTTCATTATGTTGTTTCCCGTGTTTTGTTTCATTGGTTAAACAGTGTGTAATCGAGTGAATATTTTTATTGTTATTAATTCGGTCTATTGTTGTCCGTATAGCGCGTTAAGCACGGCCGCTAGGCGTACACCCGCACGCTGCAGTTGTTGCTCCATCACTGGACGATAGGTAAATAAGTAGTCGTAGCTGACTTGCTCACCGGTATTGGCGTAAATGTCTTGCGCTAAGTGGTGAGACTCAATGAGCCACTTTTTAATATCCAGGTCTTTATTGATTGCCTTGGTATCAACGCAGCATAGGAAGTCTGCGTATTCGGAATATGACAGCTTTTGGCTCTCAACAAGGTCGGTATCCCATAAACGATGTAAATTGGTTTGCTCACGAAAGAAGGTGACATCGATGCGGTTACCGCCTCGGTCCTCGGCATTACCGACATGCATAGGTTGGTGAATATCGCCAATAATATGAATTAAAAAACGCAAATAGAATTGCTGCTGTTGTTGGCTTGTTTTTGGTGAGCGCAGTGCCTTCATAGCCGTTAGGATGGCAGTATAAGCGTCTTTTACATCATGCTTGTGTTCTTTTGCTGAGAAGTGCTGGTGTGTAAATTCCTCAACGGAGTCGATATTAATGTAATGCCAAGGGCTGGCCTGTTTTTGCCAGAATGTATCGGGGGAAGAGCGCATTTCATCAGCCCAAGTACTGACTCTGGCCATACTGTGGCCAGCTAAAATGGTAGACACCTGTTGCTTTGCATCAGCATCCAAATGGTGCTCAGCAATGGCTCCTACAATACGGTGACCGTTGGCGCCCCAAGCGCTCACTTTCGTTGCGAAAAAACTAACAAAAGCGAGGGTGCAAATAAGCGGCAATTTGCTCAGATGCGTATAATTGAACTGTAAACTCATTGTTGTTGTCACGTTACTGGCTTGCTTAAGTGAAGGCAAATTGTCCGGATTTTTAAGCGAAAAAACAGGACTTGATGGGATTCATAATTACTTGTTAATAAAGCATGTAAAACAATAGCTTATGGTTTATAAATAAAATTACCTATTGCAATAAGTAATTATAATTGTTGAAATAGTAATTGAATTCAATAAAAGCAGCACAAAAGCCCGTGACAAGCATATTTAACAGACGTGACACTGCGCTTATCCTGGTTACATTAATGGTACTGGCGTTAACTAGTTACCTTATCGGAACAATGCGTTTTACCCTGGCAACCACACAACTGGGTAATGTTATAGCGACTCACTACAGTTGTAATACCACCCAGCCAGAAAATAAAACGCAGCTTACGTTGTTTGCCCCAAGCGAAAATGTCGTCATACGATTGGCTCAATCGCTATGTGGTGACACCACTGTGTCTAAGCAATACGGCGCTGTCCAAGCTTTTTGGGGAGGCTCTTCTGAGTTTGAGGTGAATGTGCTGGGAAAAGGTTTAGCGGATCTAATCCTAGCCAAGGAAAACCTCTTCAGTGCCTTTACCGCCCATGAAACCTATGGCTACTCACCGCTAGTCGGGTATCCTTCATACACGGCCTACTTTATTGCTAGTAAAGAAAAGCCGCGCTTAGAGAAAAGCTACTTTCTTGATAAGCGCATTGGCTTAATTGAATATCCCACCAGTCGCTCCGGTCACATTATGCCCAAGCAGGTGTTCAAGGAGCTGGATATTAATATGAATAGCCTGAATATCACTTTTGTGAACTCGCACAGTGCGTTGCGAGATAAGTTAGCGCTAGGTGAAGTGGATATCATTAGTTCTTATTGGCAACAAGCAGATAACGAGCGCTTTTCTGCAAACTATATAACCGCAATCAGTGACAATATCAGTGGTAGCCATTGGTTTTTACGCCAAGCCAGCGACAATCCTGACTTAGCCTGCGCTATTCAGGGCGCTATTTTAAGCCAAGCAGAAGAGCAATCGACACAGTACTTTAAACAAGCCAAACCTTATTGGCAATGCAGTGATTCGGCACCCGCAACATTTCAAGGAGAGCCGCTGTGAGAGCGATTAAAGTTGCGTTGCTAAAGCATGTGCACAGCTGGGTTCGGCGCTTTAATGCCAATATCGCCACGGTATTATTTGCATGTTTGGCTATGGTTATCGCTTACTGCAGTTACGCAGTGGGGGCAATGAATAGCTGGCATCATCAACAGCAACAAGCGATAGCCCATGTCAAAACACGCATCGCCCTGGATGCTCAATACATTGGACTACCCAATAGGTTGTTGGAGGTACCGGGCGATCGCAAACGCGTGGTGCATTATCTCAAGCAGCTCAACACTCACCTCGCATCACAAGGTTACGCAATTCAAGTGCATGCAATAGCGGGTACTACGATCGGGAATGAGACAAGCAATCTTGAGAGCTTCAACCTCGTTCGCACAGGTGGGGAAACGTTCACCGTGACGCTGTCACCAGCGGTGATGCCTCTAGCCCAGCTATTGAGCCCTTGGCCTATACTCATCGTGCTGCTGCTGTCTGTCGCCATGCGAGCGTGGTTTAAAACCCTCCAAAGCAAATTAGATAAAGCGCGAGAAGCGGGGACGCCGATACTTGAGCGAAAGCGCCTACTTATTGATTTAGCGGATAAAAGCTTACGCTATGGTGAGCAGGGCAGGCAGGTGCAATTGGCGAACAAGCCCCTTTGTTTTTATCTGGCGCTGTTGGAGTTTGGCATTGAATACCCTGAGGTGACGTTAAATCAAAATAAAGAGGTGCCACAAGAGCTATTGGATTTGGCTCATAAGTATTTTGGCCGCCTTATCGATTTAGGACACACGATTAGAAAGCGCCCCAACTTTGGCAATAGTTTAGAGAAAACGCTGAGTGAAATTCGTGCTGCACTGGATGAAGTGTTTGCAGCAGACTCGCAAGATAAAGAACCTTATTTTCCGCCTAAAGCCCATGGTGAAGGGTCACGCTCGCGTGTCCATCACTATGGGCTTAGGGCCATCAATGACGATGATTTTGAGGTTATTGGCAAGTAACCGGATGAGGCACTTTCATTGCCTTAATTGGGCTGTGCTTGCTTACATAGTTGCTCAAAATACTGGCATCTGAGTCGCCAGTGTCAACGAAGCGGGTGTCGGTGTTCAAACGCGGATAGCCATCGCCACCTGCCGCATTGTAGCTATTGATACTCATACGATAGGTCTTATCTAGCTGTAACGGCTGACCGTCAATGCGCACTGATACCAATTCATCCCCCTCGCACACCGGCGCCACTTGGTTGAAGTGGGCATAGGCGCCAGAATCAACAGGGTATGATGCGACTTTACTGATGTATGCAAAAGCCTCACGACCACTAAATTCAATGTAGCCAATGCGGTTTTTAAACGGGTGTACACGGAGAATATCTTTGTAATCGATATCTCCTCGGCTGATTGAGTCACGAATACCGCCGCCACTAATGACTGCAAAATCAGCATCGACATGATTCATTTGAGCTTGGGTGATCAGCTGTCCTAAATTCGTCTGTCCAAAGCGAACTTTGTTTCTGTCGCCTTGAAGGTGAACTTCGGTATGCCCTAAAGTCACGCTTAACTTTTCTTGGCCTTTTTGCTGATAAGGAGTTAAAAAGTCGAGCATTTCTTGGTCTTTGTTGATGTAATCACCGACCCATTCACCGGTCGCATCTTTAAGGTTTACTGGGATCAGCTCGTAGCTTTCAAGAGTCAACTCTTCACCTAGCAGTTTAAATCGAGCATGACCCACATACTTGCCCCATTCATGGGCTTGCATGATCCAAATACCGTTTTGATTATCTGGCTGGCAGGGCATGCCTGGGCGGTAATCATCATTGTTGCTGTTCTGTGCCGCCATGCACACTGGTTCTTGGGAATGGCCGCCGATGATCATATCCACCGCCCCTTTGGGTAAGTTGCGAGCCAAGGTTACATCGCCGGGCGCGTTAATGCCGTGTTGAGCATTGCTGTAGTGGCCCATGTGCGTGACGGCAATAACGATATCAGGGTTGCGACGCTCAATTTTAGGAAGTATGTTTTTGGTCGCGGTTGCAGGCTCAATAAAATCAAAATTACCGATAAAATCAGGGTTCGCAATCTTCGCGGTGTCGGTGGTGGTCAGGCCTAAAATAGCGATATTTAGATTATCTCTTTGTAACAGCGTATAAGGAGTGTAAGCAGGCTCGCCATTGCGTTTATCGATAATATTTGCGCTCAGCAACGGAAAGTCGACCCAACGCTGCTGCTTGTCTAATACCGCTAATGGGTTATCAAACTCATGATTGCCAATGGCCATGGCATCGTAGCCTAACAACGTCATGGCTTTAAAATCAGGTTCCGCGTGTTGTAAGTCAGACTCAGGAATACCAGTATTGATATCTCCCCCTGAGAGCAACAGCACGGTATCGCCTCGTTGTTTAGCTTGCGCGCGCAATTGTTTTAGTAATGTTGCGCGCGCGGCCATACCGTATTCACCCTTATCGTTATGCCAAAAGCGGCCATGGTGATCGTTAGTATGAAACACACTAATATAGTGCGCTTGTGCGGAGTCAGAGTGTGGCTCGGGTGTCGGCGTGGAGGCAGAGCATGCACTGAGCAGTGTAAGCACTGAAAGAGTAATTAGGCGCACAGGGGATTCCTATCGGCGATTATCGTTGCGCCTGATTTTAATTAAATTTTATGACAATTTCACTAGTCTGAGACGGACTGTGCAAATCTGCCTGTTTATCCCCCAGTTAAGATATTTGTTGAAGCAACCGGGCTCAGCCGCAACAGATCAGCCAGTTAACTCACTGTGCTGGCTTGCATAAGACGAGACGCTGGCCAGTGCCGCTTGTTCACGACGGCGTAACTCAGCACGTGCTACGGGTGCTTGATGATGATTGACACCAACCATCCAGTTTAAAAACGATGCAGGCACTTGGCGGTACGACTCGCCCTTGTGGACACCAAAGTCGCAAATGAGGTTGTTGCTGTTATCCATAGTTGTTGTTTTTAGCTGCTCAAATGATATGCACATACTAGAGAACTCTTGGTCGTTTGATAAGTCGAATCTGTTTTAAAAAATCTCAAAAAGATACTTTATAGTTATATGTTGTTAACCAATTTGTAACTGGGTTTTACCCCCAGGTATCAATTTGTTGTTATTCACTGTGCCTCATGGAAGCATGGCTTGAGTCAATGTAAAGTGGCTCAAAACAACAATATAGGAAATCCCATGAATAAACTTATTGGCTTTGGTCTGGTCGCAGCGGGGCTTACTCTTGCGCAACCTGTTCACGCGACTATCGTTGAAATGCAAACCTCCCAAGGCAGCATTCAAATTAACCTTTTTGATCAGCATACACCAAAAACAGTGGCTAATTTTCTAGGTTATGTTGAGCGTGGCGATTATCAGTTTAGTTATCTGCATCGCTCCGAGCAGGATTTTATTGTTCAGGGCGGCGGGTTTATTTACGATGGCGGGGCCGTGGCCATTGAATCCCAGGGGACGGTAGATAATGAGCCTGTGCTATCCAATGTTGCTGGCACCATCGCCATGGCTAAACGCAGTGGCAACGCTAACAGCGCGTCAAGTCAGTGGTTTTTCAATGTCGCCGATAACAGTAGTAACTTAGATCTGCAAAACGGTGGATTCACGGTGTTTGGTCAGGTCATCGGTGAGGGGATGGAGGTTGTTAAAGCCATTAATGCACTGCCTACGTGTTCCAGCACGCCGGTCGTTGATTACAGTACTGACGAATGCCAGCAAGGCGCTGAGCTAACGGCAAACAATCTAGTTATTGTTAACGACGTTATTGTCATTGATGATGACCCCAATTCGGCGGCAAACCTGACTCCGGTTGAAAATACATTAATTGATGAACCTGTCGAGTCAGGTGATGATTCAAGCTCAGGTGCATTTTGGTGGTTGTTACCCCTGAGCTTATTGACTCGCTGGCGCCGTGCGTAAGACAAGCCTAGTCGGCGTGCTATAGTATCGATAGCGCGCCGTTTCTTGGGCGGGTACTAAAGCATGCGCAACACTAACATGATCCACATCGCCAGCACGGTGATGCAACCAAACAAAAAGAGGTAGTAACGTGTTTTTAGGTGGTTACTACTAATATGGACCACAGTGTGCGCAAGGCGCAGTAGTACAAAACCCCAAGCCAAGGCGGTGAAAGCGTAGCCGGTGGTTTGTGTAATTAATGCAGTGAGCACAGCAACATAAAATAAAACTGGGATTTCGAATTGATTAATAAAGTTACGCCCAGCCACTTGCACTGATTCCGGGGCGTTGTCGAGATCCATAGTGGCAAATTGCTGCATTTTAATTTGTTTGTTGCGTGCGGCAGCAAAACGACGTCGCCCCATTATTACCATCACCACAAGGGTTAACAGTACTTGCGCGAACATTGCCAAAATAAGCCATTGGTGCACGTTAATCTCCCATTACTCGTTATTATTTATACACATCCCAGACCATACCTGAATTACTTTCATTATTCGAGTGCCAGCAAAGATAGTCAGTGTTTTCATACATTGTTACAAACTTGATAGCTTTTTCATTGCATTTTCATCAGTGATTTTTGATCATAAAAGAAAACGTCCACTTATAAGAGACAAATTCATGAAAAAGACATTAGCACTGAGTGCCCTGAGCCTCGCCGTACTGGCTGGTTGTAAAAGTACATCGGCGCCTTTACAAAGCGAACTGGCTCAGCAATTGATCCCGGAAAACTTAGTCGTTAGCCCTAACGACAAGCGGGCCTATGAGACACTGACGTTGGACAATGGCATTGATGTGGTGCTGGTTTCAGACCCCAGTGCTGAGAAATCTGCGGCGGCGTTAAGCGTGGGCGTCGGGCTTTTGCACGACCCCATGTCGCAACAAGGCATGGCGCATTATCTCGAACATATGCTGTTTTTAGGCACTGAACGCTACCCCGATACCAAGGGCTACAGTGACTTTATGACCAAAAACGGCGGTGCTCATAACGCTTATACCTGGCTCGATATCACTAACTATATGTTCAAAGTGAATAACGATGCCTACGCAGAGGGGCTTGACCGTTTTAGTGACTTTTTCAAATCGCCAAAGCTGTACCCTGAGTACACAGATAAAGAGAAAAATGCGGTCAATGCTGAGTGGTCGATGCGCCGAGAAATGGACTTTTTCGGGCAGTTTAAACTCGCGCGTAAAATGATGGGTGAGCACCCAGCAAACCGCTTCCTTATTGGTAATTTAGAGACGTTGGGCGATAAAGAAGGGAGCTCATTACACCAAGAAACGGTTGATTTCTATAACCAGTATTACTCCGCGAATATAATGAAAGTGGCGATGATCTCCAATCGCCCACTCAATGAAATGCGCCAGCTAGCGAAGCAATATTTCGCTAATATCGAAAATAAAAACATTGATGAGCCTCAAGTGAATGCTGAACTGGATTTTGATCAGGCTGGTGGCAAACGTATTTACTATAAGCCCAATGAAGATGTGAAACAGTTGAAGCTTGATTTCACGATTAAAAATAACATGGATAAGTTTGCCCTTAAGCCGAACCGCTTTGTGGCCTACTTACTTAGCAATGAAATGCCAGGCTCTCCAGCGCAAATACTGCGTGATAAGGGCTGGGTCTCACAATTGAGTGCCAATGCATCAGCGAATATGTACGGCAATTATGGCGCGTTGTCAGTGGATATTGAACTGACAGATGCAGGGATGCAAAACCGCGAACAAATCGTTGCTACGGTTATGCGTTACATTGAGCTTATCAAGGAAAATGGTGTTGATGAGAAGTACTTCGACGAAATTCGAACGTCGCTGAATAATCAGTTTCAGTTCTTAGAGAAAAGCGATGAATTTAGTTATGTTTCTTCGTTAACGCAAAGCATGCAGGATTATCCGCTCACCAACGCAATTAACGCGCCTTACTATTATGGTGAGTTTAATCCGCAGGCAGTGCAGGATGTGCTGGCACAGCTTAACGGCGAGACCTTGCGAGTTTGGTATATTTCTCAGCAAGAGCAAACCGATAGTCAACTGCACTTTTACGACGGCGAATACCGCATTGAAGATATCAGCAGCGAAGAGCAAGCAAGTTGGCAGCAAGCAAGCGAGTTTGCTTTGTCTTTACCCAGCGTTAATCGTCTGCTGCCACAGCATTTTGATATCAAAACCCGTGGCTACGCAGCGCAAACCAAACCGGTTGTGAGCTACGATAAAAACGGTATCAAGATTTGGCAGCAGCCGAGCCAACATTTTGCTGAGCAGCCTAAGGGGTTGGTCGAGGTGTATGTTAATTCACCAGCGCCACAAAACAACATGGCTGCGAAGGTGTTAATGAATTTGTGGGCCGATTTATACAATTTGTCGCAAACCGCGTTGGCAACCGAGGCCTCTATTGCTGGCATGTCGGTAGGCATGGACCCTGGTAACGGGTTTACCCTCACTGTCGGCGGGTTCACCGATAAACAGCCAGAGTTATTGAGTGAAGCGCTAAGCAACTTGCAGGTTGAAGTCGATGAACAAGCATTTAATCAAGCCGTTGACCGCTATGTACGAGCACTAAACAATGCGCAGCAGCAATTTCCTTTTTACCAAGCGTTTGATGAGTACTCCAACCTAGTTCGCTCTGGCAGTTACGACACCGAGGCACTAATTGCCAAAGCGCAATCACTTACGGTCGCGGACTTAGAGCAATTGATGAACCAAGTGTTGACGCATAACACAGTGCGGGTATTTGCTTTTGGTAACTATGATCAAAGCAGTATTGACGTTATTGCCAAAAATATTACTCAGGCACTGCCGACGCAAAAAGAAGATAGCCAGTATACGCGTTCTCAGTCTTGGCAACCTAAGCAGGGCGAAACCTATGTTGTTCATAAAGACATAGAGGTGGCTGATGTCGCTATTATTGATATGGTTTATCACCCGACCCCAGGTTATGCGCAAAAAGCTGCGGCTGCGGTATTACAGGGGCACTTCCGCACAGTGGCCTTTGATAAACTGCGCACTGAAGAGCAGCTGGCTTACGCCGTCGGTGCTATCGCCCGTCCACTTGAGGACTATGCCGCCATAGGGTTGTTTATTCAGACCCCGGTCAAAGGTCCGAAGGCAATGCAGGCCCGTTTTGATAGCTTCAAGCAACAATATCAACAAGAGCTTAATGAGATGGATGAGGCGACGTTTGCGCAGCTCAAAAATGCCACTCTCGTGGCGCTCAAAGAGCAGCCAAAAAATCTAAAAGATGAACTTGGACGGCTTATTACCGATTGGTATCGCGAACAGTTTGATTTCAACAGCCGTAGCCAACTGATTGCGGCGGTCGAGCAACTGACGCTTGCAGACATTCAAGCATTCTACCAGCAAACGATGATGAACCCAGAAGCCGCAAGGCTCAACGTGCAGCTTCGTGGCAGTAAATTTGCCGACAAGGACTTCGCTGACTTACCTGAGCAAACCAAGGTGGAATCGGTGGCTGACTTCCAAAAGCAAATCAGCTGGCAGCAGTAGTTTACTGGATAATAACGTGCAGAAAAGGCTCCCATGGGAGCCTTTTTTATGTGTTTGATTTAGTCTTGATTAAAGTGCTGAGGAAGGGCGTTAGCAATCTCTTTCAAGCTGGCTTGCCATGCTTTACTCAGGGCGGATGCCAAAGCAGCGTAGCCATCTTGTGCCAGCGGCTCGCTTTGGCTAAAGCGCGCCATACTAAGTACGTGTAATTTACCTTTCTCATCAACTCGAGATAAACGCCACAAGCCTGCTATTTCTGCATTGTTATCGAGGCCGCCGTTAAAATGGTCGATGTCGATATCGAGTTGATAAAACGATGACTGCAGCTGCTCGGCATAGACATCAGCCCCTTTGACGACCAGCACTTGCTCTAATGTGGCCATTAGCTGCAACTGGGCGCTACTTTCGAGCATGAGTGCTGGGCTATCGGCCCAAAAATGGTAATTAGCACTGTATATTTCTTGCGGTGAGCGTCGTACCACCATGGCACGGTTATTAAGGTTTCCGCGTAAACTGATAGGGCTTAAACGCAATAGGTGTTGGGTCTGCTCATTGGTGCGTAGCAGGTTGTTATTAAACAGCGCGCTATCTAACTGGTAGTAGCGGATATTGCTAGTTCGCGAGTCTCCTGCGCAGCCTTGTATCAGCAATGCCAGTATCAGTAATAAAATAAGTCGAACCATTAGTTATCACTCCTTGGCAGCGGATCAGCAGGCAGCTCTTTATCAAAGATCAACATATTAGGTTGCTCCTTTAACCCTTTCGATAGGGGCTGCAGTTCATCCATTAGGCGCTGCATTTGCTCAAGTGAAGACTGCATTTGTTGATACATTTTCGAACCATTTTGGAAGCTCGCCATGGTCACCTCAAATTGCTCCATGCTTTGCTCAAATTGGCGCATACTTTGACTAATATCTGCCATATCTTGGGTAAACTCTTTGGGCAGCGCTTTCATACTCGGGTCGCTCATGAACTGGCGCATATCCACAGCAAGCGTTTCATAACGGGCCATGGTGCTTTCAAACTGAGCCAAACTTTCTTCTATACGAAGGCCTTTAACCTTATTGAGCACATCATTAACTTGGTTGGCCAGCACCGTGATGCCGCTGGAGGTACTGGGGAAAACAGTGTAGTCGCCGCGTTGTGTTAAGCCGACCAATTCACTATCAGGATAGATATCAAAATCAACGTAAACGGCGCCAGTAAGCAGGTTACCAGGCTTCAAAGAAGCTTTAAGTCCTTGTTGCAGGAGCTCATCAACATGAGATTGCCAAAACTCCCTCGCTTGTGCTGAGTCGCGGTACAGGCGTCCATACTCGATACGTATAAGTACCGGAACGGCATTGCTGGTATTGCTAAAGTGAGCAGGGCGACCATCAATCATAACCTCAGCTGGAACTTGCTCGACAGTGCCTATGCGCATGCCCCTGTATTCGACCGGCGCCCCCTCTCGTAGGCCACGAATAGACTGCTCAAACTCAATGAGGTAGTGCTGGTAATCATAAAATCGCTGCTCTAACGCAGCTTTATAGCTATCACTTAGGCTAAAAGTGTGGTCTTGCTTGGCGACTGCTCCTGGAGGATCGCCCTCCGGGGTGGCCAGCGAAATACCTCCCTTTAGCATTTTCGCGATTGACCCTGTTTTGACGTTGATGCCATCAGCGGATAGGTCAAATTCGAGTCCTGAATTAACCCAAAAGACCGTGTTCAATGTCACTAGGTTTTCGTACGGCGCATTAATAAATAAACCGTAACGCATCACTTGTTGTTGCCAATCAAAATTGGCAGTTTCGATTTGGCCGATTTTATACCCTTTGAAGTAAACTCCTGTGCCCACTTCAAGCACTTCAGCATCTCGGCTGATTAACTTGTAACGCCCGCCTTTGACATCATTGGCAATCAGCGCAGGTTCCTCTTGCAATTCAAAGCGCTCGGTAAGCTGCTTGCTCTCGCCGGGAGCGAATTCTAAATAAACGCCTGAAAATAAAGTACTAAAGCCGGTGACTCCACTTTCATCCACGCGCGGTTTAACCACCCATATTTTTGCATCTTCAGTGAGTAAGTTATCGTAATGGTTATCTACTTGAGCTCGGGCGATGACATGGTCGCGGCTTGACGCCAATCGAATTGCATCGACAGTGCCTATTTTTACACTGCGAACTTTGATTTCTGTTTTACCCGCAACGATGCCCTCAGCATGGGGCATTTTGATGTAAATAGTTTGCCCTTGTGAGAGTTGGTGTTGCAGTAACATCCATGCACCAACAAACAGGGCGATGATAGGGATCAGCCAAATAGGGGACAGTTTAGGCGCCGTTTTAATGCGCGCAGTATTACTCATTCACGACTCTCTTCACTTTTTCAGGGGGATCCCAAATCAAACGTGGATCAAAAGCATGGGCCGCCATCATTTGGCAAATAACCATCGCTGCGAAACATAACGCGCCCAACCCGGGTTCGACCAACATCAGGTTGCCTAGCTGTACTAAGGCTACCAAGATAGCAACAACAAATACATCAATCATCGACCATTTGCCAATAAATTCAGTAACCTGATATAGCCGAGTGTACACCATAGAGCGGCGACTGGCTTGGCGGTAAACCATCACGCACAAGGTCGCAAGCACCAATGCTTTAGCAAATGGCACCACCACACTGGCCAGGAAGATAATCGAAGCGATGGGGTATGAACCACTTTGCCACAACAGTATTACGCCGCCAATTAGCGTTGATGGCTCTCTGTCTCCCAAGCTAGTGGTATACATGATAGGCAGTACATTGGCAGGAATGTACAACAGTACCGACGTCACCAGCCAGGCAGCGGCTTTTTGTACACTTTGCATATTGCGATAATGCGTAGTGCTATGACAGCGTGGGCATAATTTGTCGTAGGTAAGTTGCTGGCAAACATGACAGGCGCGTAGATTGACATCAATAGCCCTGACTCCTTGTGGAACGGCGACCTCTTTATGAGGGGCAATCTGTCGCCACAGTCGAGGACGGTTGACGTAAGATAGAGCACCTATATATGTCAGCACAAACCCGCCATAGGCCCAAAAGCTAATGCCAAAGGTAATGTCAGCCATAGACATTATCTTGACCATACTGACCAATACGCCGACGAGGAAAATCTCCGACATCACCCAGGTATCCAATGCCAGAGTCAATTTTAGCAGCTTACGTCCCCAATGTTTTGGCAAGGTGCGCAAAAAACCTAAGTGTAAAGGCAGCAGTAACAACAGCATCACTAAGGGTAAGATAATGATACTGATATCAATAAATATCCCTAACAGGGTGCTGTCGTAGTTAAAAAGCATGCGTCCGGCATCAGGCAAGGTCATAGTTTGCGTGATGCCTCGACTGGAGAACGAAATAAAAGGGTAAAACACTGAGCTCAATAATAAAATAATGGCACTCAGGGTGAGGGCTACAACTTTAGGGTCGTTATTGACGTTGCTTGCATTTAAGCTCGAGTGACAGTGAGGGCACTGGGCAACTTGTTTGGCTCGGAGTCGCGGCACATCGACCACTAGATCACATTGCGGGCAGGCCAGTTGCATGTTTTCTCAAACTTTATCCAGTTAACTGCTAATGTTAGAGCATAGCGCTTATTTTATGTAATTCCTAGTGACTAAGGACGGGTTATGGCAAGGGGTCTGGTAACGAAGAATTGGCTAGCTGTCAGTAAGCTAATGCTGTGTACGATGTTTATGTGCACAGCAAATGCTGCCAATAACCTCGACGATAAAGCTGTGGAGCTCTCCGCCAGTGCTTACATCCCACCTTATGTATTTAAAGACGGACACCACGGGATTGAGATAGATATTATCAAACATGCTTTGGAAAAAGCGCAGCTTGGGCCATTAACATTGCACTTTTTAAGCAATCGCCGTGCTGAGGCGCAGTTACGCCAAGGTAAAATTAGCGGCGCGATTAATATTCCGAAAGAGTCAGGGCTCGAAGGCTATTACAGCGAGCCCTTATTGTATTTTGAGAATGTAGCTATTAGCTTAGCTGAGCATAACTTCAGCATCGAGCAGTTCAGTGATTTACATGGTAAAAGCATTCTTGCGTTTCAAAATGCCAAAAACTACCTTGGACCTGACTATGCCAAGGCCATTACTAAGGCCTTGAGTTATGATGAGGTAGTCAATCAGTATGCGCAAATAGACCACCTCATGAAGGGGTGGGTGGATGTGATTGTGTTGGAGAAGCGCATTTTTCAGTATTACTTACACACCTTTGCAATGAGCCAGGGGCAACAGACAAAGCAAGTTGCCATCCATGCGCTTTGGCCTCCTTCTCCCCGACACGTGGTATTTACTGATTCACAGCTGCGTGAGCGCTTCAACCAAGGTCTTGCAGAGCTAAAAAAAACACCGCGCTACAAGGCATTGCTTGCCAGCGCGCCATCGTATGCTCAGCGCCAATCAAGCAAATAAGGCCACAGTTTGTTTAGAGCGAGCAAGCACCTGCCCTGACTCAGAGTAAACAGTGGCGTCTTCGTAAGCGTAGCCGTTATGTGCGGCGGTGGTGTGCACATGCAAGCCTAGCCATTGTGACGCTGCTAATTGAGGTAGCGTTAAACACTCTACATGCCAACTCATGCTACTTGCTGGTGCCGGTTGCTTAAATGCTTGTAATTGCGATGGTGGCCAGCTGTCAATCAGGGCAATGACATGGGTCCAGTCGTACTGCTGCTGTTGTCCTTTAAAGCGCATCCAGCCTGTTAAGTCAGTGCGTTCGGCGCCGCTGTAAGGCATATTGCCCTCGGTTAGGTTTAAGTCCACATGCTGAAAAAAGGCCGGCATGACATTCTCGACATAGGGTAAGCAGTTTTCTGCATCTGCGGCTTTAGGGACGGTCACAGCGGCCACTGGCACTTCAACCTCGGAGGCGCGGTCTTTGGCGAATAATCCTTGGACAGATAAGCACACTTGTCCATGCTGCTCAATGGTTGCGCTGTATTGGTTAGAGCTTTTGCCTTCGCGTAAATGGTGGAAGGTCAGGGTAAAGGGCGTGTCTGGAGCAATGGGGCCAATAAATTGCGCACTAAACGATCGTAAAATACGGTCGCTATCGCAATGTTTCAGCATGGATTGCAAGGCTAATGCGCAAGACAAGCCGCCAAAAGCTGTGCGCCCTTGTGTCCATGAAGCAGGAAATTCGAGCGTTTGTTGGTTCTCGCCAGTCACGCTGGCCAATAGGGTATCAAAGGTCATCTGTCTCACCTTAATCAAACTTGTCAGACCAGTTTAACGGCAAATTCTTCCTTGGCGAGGGGGAAAATTGAAAAAAATGACAAAAAAACGAAATTTTTTTAATTATGACGCTTGAATTAACAAAAGCGGCCCCTATCTAGTAGTCATCGAACACGTTAACAGAATTTTGAAGTTGGAGAAGATTCATGGGTAAGATTATTGGAATCGACTTAGGTACTACTAACTCGTGTGTAGCAGTACTTGACGGTGAGAAGCCACGCGTAATTGAGAACGCCGAGGGCGATCGCACGACTCCTTCTATTATCGCATTCACTGAAGACGGTGAAACGCTAGTAGGTCAGCCGGCGAAACGCCAAGCGGTAACCAACCCGACTAACACACTATTTGCAATCAAGCGTTTAATTGGTCGTCGTTTTGAAGACGAAGAAGTACAACGCGATATCGGCATCATGCCGTTTAAGATTGTTAAAGCAGACAATGGCGATGCCTGGGTCGAAGCAAAAGGCGAAAAGCGTGCTGCTCCTCAGATTTCTGCTGAAGTCTTGAAGAAAATGAAAAAGACCGCCGAGGATTACCTAGGTGAAGAAGTAACAGGGGCTGTAATCACTGTGCCTGCATACTTCAACGATTCACAGCGTCAAGCAACAAAAGACGCAGGTCGTATCGCGGGTCTAGAAGTTAAGCGTATCATTAACGAGCCAACGGCCGCTGCGCTTGCTTATGGTATGGATAAGAAAAAAGGCGACAACGTGGTTGCCGTGTATGACCTCGGTGGTGGTACTTTTGATATCTCTATCATTGAAATCGACGAAGTAGAAGGCGAGCACACCTTCGAAGTACTGGCAACCAATGGTGACACGCACCTAGGTGGTGAGGACTTTGATAACCGCGTTATCAACTACTTGGTAGAAGAGTTCAAAAAAGAGCAAGGTATTGAGCTTAATAACGATCCGCTAGCGATGCAGCGTGTTAAAGAAGCCGCCGAGAAAGCTAAAATTGAGCTTTCAAGTGCACAGCAAACTGAGGTGAACCTACCTTATGTTACGGCTGATGCTAGCGGTCCTAAGCACATGAACGTGAAGCTGACTCGCGCTAAGCTTGAGTCATTAGTTGAAGATCTTGTTACTAAGTCTATCGAGCCATTGAAAAAAGCACTGGCGGATGCCGATTTATCGGTAGGTGATGTGAATGACATTATCCTAGTGGGTGGTCAGACACGTATGCCATTAGTGCAGAAAACGGTTACTGAGTTCTTCGGCAAAGAACCTCGCAAAGACGTAAACCCGGATGAAGCGGTAGCTATGGGTGCGGCAGTGCAAGGTGGTGTTCTTGCTGGCGACGTGAAAGACGTACTTCTGCTTGATGTCATTCCACTGTCTCTTGGTATCGAAACCATGGGCCAAGTGATGACCGCATTGATCGAGAAAAACACGACCATTCCAACGAAGAAGTCGCAAACGTTCTCAACAGCGGAAGATAACCAAAATGCAGTAACCATTCATGTACTGCAAGGTGAGCGTAAGCGCTCTGCCGACAACAAGTCGCTTGGTCAGTTCAACCTTGAGGGTATTCGTCCAGCGCGTCGCGGCGAGCCGCAAATCGAAGTCACTTTCGATGTTGATGCCGATGGTATCTTACATGTGTCAGCAAAAGATAAAGACACAGGTAAAGAGCAAAAAATCACCATCCAAGCTTCTTCAGGTCTAAGCGATGATGAAGTAGAAAAAATGGTACGTGATGCCGAGGCAAACGCTGAGGAAGATAAAAAGTTCGAAGAGTTAGTGACTGCACGTAACCAAGCAGATGCTTTAGTACACGGTACGCGTAAGCAAATCGAAGAAGCGGGTGATGATTTACCGGCAGAAGATAAAACAGCTATCGAAAGTGCGCTAACGGAACTTGAAACTGCGATTAAGGGTGAAAGCAAAGAAGAAATCGATGCGAAAACCCAAGCGCTTGCTGAGAAGTCACAAAAGCTAATGGAAATCGCGCAAGCGAAAGCCCAACAGCAAGGTGGCGCTGATGCCGGTGCACAGCAGCAATCACAAGCAAAGCAAGACGACGATGTTGTTGACGCTGAGTTTGAAGAAGTGAAAGACGAGAATAAATAAGTCTTGAACTTTGTAAGGGCGCGCTGGCGAAATCGCTTGACGCGCCCTTAGTGTATGTAGATTTTAGGAATGAGGGTTGCCATGGCTGAGGCTCAACGGTAAACCCTTTTTCACTTTGCAGCCTTGCTGCATTTATTAACAGTAGTGGTAGATATGTCAAAACGCGATTATTACGAAGTCCTTGGCGTAGCAAAGGACGCCAGTGACCGAGATATTAAAAAGGCTTATAAGCGCCTGGCGATGAAATATCACCCGGATCGTACTGCCGGCGATAAAGAGCTTGAAAATAAGTTCAAAGAAGTCAAAGAAGCCTATGAAGTCCTCGGTGATGAGCAAAAACGCCAAACCTATGATCAGTTCGGCCATGCAGCATTTGAGCAAGGCGGCGGTGGCGGCCACGGCGGCTTCGGCGGTGGCGCAGGCGATTTTGGTGACATCTTCGGGGATGTCTTTGGAGACATCTTTGGCGGCGGTCGTCGTCAGTCACGCCAACAACGTGGCGCCGATTTACGTTACAACATGGACTTAAGCCTAGAAGAGGCAGTGCGTGGTAAAGACGTCGAAATCAAAGTGCCTACTTGGGTGGCCTGTGAGCCTTGTGATGGCTCAGGTGCCAAACCAGGTTCAAAACCGAAAACCTGTCATACTTGTCATGGTGCAGGGCAGGTACAAATGCGCCAAGGTTTCTTCGCAGTGCAACAGACGTGTCCAACTTGTCAGGGGACAGGGCAAATTATTTCCGACCCTTGTGATAGTTGTCATGGTCAAGGTCGCGTAGAGCGCACCAAAACATTGTCGGTGAAAATTCCCCCAGGAGTAGATACTGGCGATCGTATTCGTCTTGCTGGCGAAGGTGAGGCCGGTGCTCATGGCGCGCCTGCAGGCGATCTCTATGTACAAGTGAGTGTACGCGAACACCCTATCTTTGTTCGCGATGGCAACAATCTATACTGTGAAGTACCCATCGGCTTTACCACAGCAGCGTTAGGCGGCGAGATTGAAGTACCGACGCTAGATGGTCGTGCTAAGCTGAAAATCCCAGCAGAGTCGCAAACTGGAAAGATGTTCCGTATGCGTGGTAAAGGGGTCAAGTCAGTGCGCTCCGGCTCAGTCGGTGATTTAATCTGTAAGGTGGTGATTGAAACGCCAGTGAACCTCAACAGTGAGCAACGCGAGCTACTTGAGCAGTTAGAAAGCAGCTTGGGCAAAGACAGCTCAAAATACCGCCCTAAGGAGAAAGGTTTCTTCGATGGGGTGAAAAAGTTCTTTGATGACTTAACCAAGTAAGGGTGAGCTCGTTAAAGTAAAAAAGCGCCTCAAGGCGCTTTTTTTGTATCTGGTGAATATATTAGTTGTATTCGTTATTAGCTTTATAAAAAACAAAGCTTGTCGATGTGCTCTTCACTGCAAAACTCATCTTTTTTATAAAAAAAACAGCACTAAGTGTGCCAAAGAAGTAACTGAATCCGCTATAACCATCGGGTATAACAAGCAAGCACGACAATAAAAAAGACCTCGCCCAAGAGTGTCTATGATAATTAAAGAAAAATAGCCTAATAAAAGGAAATGAATAGGGAGCGGTTATGAGTTTATACAAGATGATAATCATTAAAGCGTTCTCTTATTTGCTTTAACGTTTGACAAGGTTTTTAACATCATCTTACTATAGCCTCTTGCGGTGAGTATGCTTTATGGAGAAAGCTCCCGAAGACCCAGCAAACAACGTTGACAAGGATGAACATAGATGCAAAAGCTTAAGCAGCAGATAGAGGTTTTAAATTCCGTAGGCCAAAGAGCCATAAATAAACCTATAGATGTAGCACTCGTACAAAAATTACTTAAAGACTATTTTAAGAAAGAGATTGATCTTAACCGAGCTTCTGCGCTTGGTATCCAACAGGATTTTAGTATAGGCCCAAGAGGACCAAGAAACGTTTGCGACCAGCTAAAGGCCCTACATACATCGGTTGTGCCAAGTTCAATCGTAAGAAATAACCAAGAAAATTACCAGAACCAGCGATTTGCTCGGTTAGTTGTAAATGGTTATGTAACACCTGAGTTAATTAGTGCCATAAAACGATTTCAAACGAATGTCCTAAAGGTGAAGTCGCCGGATGGTAGAGTCGACCCGAGAGGTAAAACATTTAATGCGCTGCTGGCGGAACAAAAATCAAAACCAACTGACTTACGCACTTTTTTATTTGGCCCTGATATTGTACCTAAGGAAAGCATAGCAACGATTACTGCTTTACACTTCAAAAGTTTTTTTCAAAAATATTTAGGTTTGACTACTAGCAAAGGTGAAGACTTTTTAGGTTTTTTTGCCCCTTTGCAGTCTGCGCGAATTCAAGTCCGAAGTGCACCACTCGCTAAATTAGGCTGCATTGCGTAATTCATTGAACACAACGACAGGCTGCTTGTAACCGAGACACTTCCT
>NZ_JAKRFV010000028.1:0-43042 GCF_022347945.1 Pseudoalteromonas sp. MM17-2
CCCACACAGATGATTGCTTCATATTTTTAAAGAACAGTCCGGTTACCCGGTTTCGAGTTGCTTTCGCGTCTCGAGGGCTGTGCATTCTACTCAACCCTGTTTTATTGTCAACACTTTATTTTAAGAAGTTTGCATTTTTCAATGCGTCTTTTAAAACTTAGTTTTACTTGACTCCCTGATTAGCTACCGCTTCGCTATGCGTTGCTGCCTGCCGTCTCAGTGGGGTCGCATTATAGGGAGATTCGATTTCCACGCAACCCCTTTTTTAAAGAAAACTGCAAAAAACAGATCGTTTGCTTTTAATTTAGGCATTACGGCTTAAATTAATACAAAAAGCCGCTGTTCGGCGGCTTTATTGTAGGACTTTTATTGTTGGATGGTTAACTTCCAACCAGCATTACGTTGGTAGAGTGCCTCTTGGTTAAGTTCGCTTAGCATAAGCGGGTGTTGCTTTAACCATTGCGAGTCTATAGATAAGATGAGTGCCTCACCTTGAGCATTAATGGCTAGTTGCGGTAGTACATCATCTTTACGGCGCATAGAGAGAATAACAGCTAAACGCAAAACTCTAACCAAACATATCGCTAATTGTTGGTGCGCACCAAGGGACTCAAACTGGTTTGCACTCAAGTCCCCCTTGTGGCTTTGCACTAACATAGTCACTAATAAGTGCTGTTGACGAGTGAACCCTGGCATATCGGTATTTTTAAGAATATAAGCGCCGTGTTTTGGATATTGCTTATATTCAATTAATAAACCCACTTCATGGAGTTTTGCGGCGCTATGCAGCAAAGCGTGATCAGTCTCATTCAAATGCCAATCATTGGCCAGTTGTGTGGCGAGTAATTTGGCAATACAGGCTACGCGCTCACCCTGGCTATGATCTACATGGTAACGGGTAACAAAGCTGTCGATAGTACGTTGTCTAATATCTTTACGCTGTAGTTCAGGGATCATGCTATAGAGCACCCCTTCGCGAAGCGCACCACCGGCCAAGCCCATCGCTTCAATTTCTAACACTTCAAAGATAGCAATGAGGATTGCTAATCCAGAGACAAAGACCAAACGACGTTCTTCGCTTAAGCCAGGAAGTTGAAGGCTATCAATATTGCTATATTGTACCGTTAGCTGCCGAATATCATGGAGCTTATCCAGGGTCAGTGTTTCGTCCTGACGCTGTGCGACCATAATTTCTTGGATTGCTTGTACGGTGCCTGATGCACCAGCGGCATAGTCCCATCCGGTGTGTTTATACTTAGCGGCGATCGGCTCGACAATATTTTTCGCCGCAGCAATAGCAGCATTATAGTTTTCTTGGCTTAAAGCGCCGTCTTTGAAATAAGCTTCTAGGTAGGTAACACATCCCATATTGAGGCTTTGATAATGTATAGGGTGGGACCCTTCACCGATCACCACCTCGGTGCTCGCGCCACCAATATCAATAACTAGTTGTTTGCCACTGCATGAAGAAGTGTGTGCAACGCCTTGATAAATGGTTTTAGCTTCCTCTTCACCACTAATAACATTCACCGGGTGACCGAGAATCTCTTGCGCACGATTCTTAAACTCTTCGGCGTTAGTGGCTAAGCGCAGCGTCGCCGTGGCAACAATGCACACCTGATGGGCAGGAATATCCTGCAAGCGTTCAGCAAATAAGGCCAAGCACTCCCAACCGCGCTCCATCGCCTCTTGGCTCAGGCACATTTGCGCGTCTAGCCCTGCAGCAAGACGTACTTTACGTTTAACCCGACCAATTGTTTGCAAAGAGCCAGCAACGGTCTTAGCTATCAGCATGTGAAAACTGTTTGAGCCAAGATCGATTACCGCATATAAATCATCTTGGAGGGAAGGTTTCACCACTTGTTATTACCTCAAAAAAAGCTTGGCATAGGCCAAGCTTGGGGATCATTTACTTCTAACGCGGCTGACGACGCCGATTTTGCCCTTGGCCTCGACCGCCATTACGAGAGCGTCCTTGCGGCCCTCGGCGTTTAATCATTTTTGGTGCTTTGATGTCATCCAACAATGCACTCTTGTCATAATGGGATAATGGAATGCTGTGCTCTATATATTCTTCTATCTCTTGAAGGTTATATGCATACTGCTCACAGGCAAAGCTAATAGCGTGTCCTGAAGCACCAGCGCGCCCAGTCCGACCGATGCGATGCACATAGTCTTCGCAGTCATCCGGTAGGTCATAGTTAAATACATGACTTACTTCCGGGATATGCAATCCGCGAGCGGCTACATCCGTAGCTACCAGAAAGTCTAAATCACCTTTAGTGAATTGCGCCAGGATAGACTGACGTTTTTTCTGATTAACGTCGCCTGTTAATAGCCCAACTCTGTGGTCGTCAGCTTTAAGCCAAGCATATACCGTTTCGCAACTGTGTTTAGTATTAGCAAATACAATCGCTTTATCTGGCCATTCTTCTTCAATTAAGGTTAGCAGCAGCTTCATCTTGTCTTCTTGTGAAGGATGGAACAGCTCCTCTTGAATACGCTTACCCGTTTTCACATCCGGCTCAATTTGCACATGCTCTGGATTTGTCATGTGCTCAAACGCAAGCTCTTGGACACGATAAGACAGTGTCGCCGAGAACAATAAGTTCAGTCGCTCACTTGCTTCCGGCATCCGCCTAAACATATAACGGATGTCTTTAATAAAGCCAAGATCAAACATACGGTCGGCTTCATCAAGGACGACTACCTCGATATCATTCAGGGTGTAACAACCTTGCTTATAAAGGTCGATCAATCGTCCTGTGGTGCCAATTAAGATATCAACACCTTTTTCCAGCTGTGCCCGTTGTTTTTCATAATCCTCGCCACCATATAATAAACCTAGTTTAAGGTTGCAGTGTGGCGCCAAGATTTCTGCGTCTTTGTGGATCTGAATCGCGAGCTCCCGAGTGGGAGCCATGATCAGGGCTCTTGGTTGCTGACCCGATGGCTTTTGACTACGCAATAAGTAATGGCAAGTGGCCGTAAGAAACGCCAAAGTCTTGCCGGTGCCCGTTTGTGCCTGACCAGCAATATCTTGGCCAGCCATAATGTATGGCATACACTTTGCCTGAATTGGCGTGCAGTATTCAAAGCCACTTGCTTGCAATCCGGCAACCACTTCCGGTGCTAAAGCAAAGTCTGCAAATTTTTTATCGGTTAAATGTGTCTTATTCATAGCGATAAAGCATAACGCTTAAACTTGCAATAAGAAACAAGAGTGTTTAAATACGCACTAAATAAATTCGCCAAAATTAACGGAGAACGTGATGAGCGATAAAATTATCCAATTAACTGACGACAGCTTTGACGCTGACGTATTGCAATCAGACAAGCCTGTACTAGTCGACTTTTGGGCTGAATGGTGCGGACCTTGTAAAATGATTGCGCCAATCCTTGACGAAGTAGCTGGCGAATTTGACGGCCGTGTAAGCATTGGCAAACTCAACATCGACCAAAACGCAGGCACTCCACCTAAGTTCGGTATTCGTGGTATTCCAACTTTATTGCTATTTAAAGATGGCCAAGTTGCAGCAACGAAAGTAGGTGCATTATCTAAAGCTCAGCTAGTTGAGTTTTTAGAGAACAACCTGTAATCACGCCGTTAAAAAAGGGCTTTGGCCCTTTTTTACTCTACAATTGTGTTTAAACACTGGACGATGCGCTTTCGAGCTGCTAGTTTATAACCCCAACAATCCTAAGTTTATCCAAAAACCTCACTCGGGATACTTCCATTTCGAGACGATAAATAGTTAAAGAACCCACCAATATGCATTTACGCGAACTGAAAGACAAGTCTATCAAAGAACTTGTAAAACTAGCCGAGTCTATGGGCTTAGAAAACGTAGCCCGCCTTAGAAAACAAGATATTATCTTCTCAATCTTAAAAGCGCACGCCAAAAGCGGTGAAAACATTTATGGCGGCGGTGTCTTGGAGATTTTGCAAGACGGCTTTGGCTTTTTACGTAGCTCTGAAGCCTCGTACCTAGCCGGCCCTGATGATATTTACGTCTCGCCAAGCCAAATTCGTCGTTTCAGTTTGCGTACTGGCGATACGATTGCGGGACTGATTCGTCCACCTAAGGATGGCGAACGCTACTTCGCACTATTAAAAGTGAACGAAGTTAACTTCGATAAACCTGAAAACTCCCGTACTAAAATCCTCTTCGAAAACCTTACTCCACTGCACGCAAACGAACGTTTACGCATGGAGCGTGGTAATGGTAGTACCGAAGACATCACCGCACGGGTGCTGGATTTAGCCTCACCAATTGGTAAGGGTCAACGAGCCCTGATTGTCGCTCCGCCAAAAGCGGGTAAAACCATGTTGCTGCAAAACATTGCCCAGTCTATCAGCTACAATCAGCCTGATTGTGAGTTGATGGTTTTGCTGATTGACGAGCGCCCGGAAGAAGTAACAGAAATGCAGCGCTTGGTGAAAGGTGAAGTAGTAGCGTCAACATTTGATGAACCTGCCAGCCGTCACGTACAAGTAGCCGAAATGGTGATTGAGAAAGCCAAACGTCTGGTTGAACACAAAAAAGACGTGGTTATTCTTTTAGACTCCATTACCCGTTTAGCCCGCGCCTATAACACCGTAATCCCATCATCAGGTAAAGTACTGACCGGGGGTGTTGATGCGAATGCGCTACATAAACCAAAACGCTTCTTCGGTGCAGCGCGTAATGTTGAAGAAGGGGGTAGCTTGACCATCATCGCTACAGCTCTAATTGATACCGGCTCAAAAATGGATGAAGTCATCTACGAAGAGTTTAAGGGTACAGGTAACATGGAACTGCACCTTAACCGTAAGATTGCAGAGAAACGCGTATTCCCAGCAATTGACTTCAACCGCTCAGGTACACGCCGCGAAGAATTACTTACCAAGGCAGATGAGCTTCAGAAGATGTGGATTTTACGTAAGATTGTCCATGACATGTCGGAAATCGATGCCATGGAGTTCCTCATCGACAAGCTTGCCATGTGTAAAACCAACGATGAATTCTTTGATTCGATGAAGCGCAAGTAATAACTGCTTTAACTTACTCGTAGGCCGTGACTGTTTTGCAGTCGCGGCCTTTTTTATTTTGCGCCTAGACGAGATTAGTCTATATCTTAGATAGGGCAAAATATAATCAGTAAGCTAATGAATCTTAGAAATTTTTACCTTCTCTTTGTGGCGGTATTAACATTCACGCAAGTGATAGTGGCCTACCAGTTCACGTCATCGTGGTGGCACACCGCACTTATTTTATTGCCCACTGTAGTTATCCTCGCCTTATTTATCTACGTTTTGAAGCGAGGCTCTGTACAAGACCATGAGCTGACCGCTGCCCTAGCACAGCACTTGGTAGATGGAGAAAAAGTGAACGTCAGTTTTCGCTTTGATGACAGCAAACACACTCCCCAATTTTATCTGGTATTTAATAGCTGCTTAGCCACCATTGAGCATTTAATCATGGAGATTCATGCCAGCGCTGCACGCCTTCTTCCGATGGCTGATGAACTCACCGATACCCATTCCTCAGTAACTCAAAAAGCGATGATGCAAAGTACCCATGGTAACGACATGGTAAACTCATTTAATGACATGATGCATATTACGACCCAACTCGGTGATGGCATTGATAATATTTGTGGCTCGTTGGAGCTGGCAACAAACTCAGTAAAACAAACCAAAATCGACGCTGATAAAAGCCAGCGCAGCATGCAAACACTGTCATCACAGATAGCACAAACCAATGATGAATTAGCGCAGTTGCAACAAGACAGTGAAAAAATTAGTTCGGTGATTGATGTTATCAATGCCATTGCTGAACAAACCAATCTACTGGCATTAAACGCCGCGATTGAAGCGGCACGCGCGGGTGAAATGGGTCGAGGCTTTGCTGTGGTCGCTGACGAGGTTCGCCACCTCGCCGCGCGCACGACCAAATCCACCAGTGAAGTGCGGGAAATGGTGCAACATATTCAGCAAGGGACGCAGCGGGTCACCGAGTTGATGCAACAAAGCATCTCGCTGACACAGGAAACCGTTGAATTATCCGCGCAAGCGACTAACGAGGTCGACCAAATAGAGCATTCTATGCTCGACATTAGCGCCCATTCAGAACAAATCCGCAGTCAACTGCAGCAACAGCATACGTTGTCTGATAGAGCGCAAAGCTGCGTCGATGCCATGCAAGAGCTCAACTCAGACGCGCTGCCTAGCTCGCGGATACAATCGGTATCATCACAAGACTTGCTCAACCTCGCACAGTGTATAGAGCAGAAGATAAGCTTATTTATTACCAGTGAAGAACATTATGATACCCGCAGACGTAATGATCCCAGCCGAAAACACAAAGATGCGCTGCCGCAAAAGACGAGCCATAGTGAGGATCTTACGGGTGATATTGATTTATTCTAGTTCCAGATTTGCCAAGTCTTCGATTAATACGCCGACTTGCTCTTTATCCTGATACTTTGCCGCAAGTTCAATATCGCATACCAACTCCGCAATGGTTTGGCTGGCAAACATCTGCGCAGCCCCTGCTAAGCGGTGGGCGACGGCCTTAATTTCATCGAGGTCATTACGAGCGTGTGCGCTAACCAAGCTTTCGATCTCTCTTGGCAAGGTGTGCATAAAGCTTTCGTGTAAGTCGCTCATATCCACACTCTGAGCCGCACGAGCGTCTATTTCAACATTCAAAAAGTGTTCTAGGGTGCGGCAAAACTCTTCTTTTTCGATGGGTTTCGCCAAGTGATTAGTGAACCCAGCAGCTTTGTACCGTTCAATATCATGGGTCATGGCGTTCGCCGTTAAAGCGATGATCGGTTGCGTATAGCCACATTGGCGCAACAAATTAAGAGCCTCAAGACCATCCATTTTTGGCATTTGGATATCCATCAACACTAAATCAGGGCAGTGCTGCAAGGTCAGTTCTACAGCTTGTTCACCATTGGCAGCGCTGTGCACTTTAATACCTAGATTGGTAAGCAGACGCTCAATTAATCTACGATTATCTTCATGATCCTCGGCCAGTACCACCTCACCGGAAAAACTCAAGGCCCGTGCTGCCTGAATCGTGTCGTTACTGCGCTCGTCCATTTCCATACAACGACAAGGGATATAGAAGCTAAATGTACTGCCCTGTCCCAAAACACTGGAGACGCTTATATCTCCACCCATAATCTGCGCTAGTTGCTGCGATAGGCTAAGGCCGAGGCCAGTGCCACCAAAGCGTCGGCTGATTGAGTTATCTCCTTGGCTAAAGTTCGCGAAAATGGCATCAAGCTTATCTTCAGCAATACCAATCCCGGTGTCTTTTACACGAAAGCACACGCCTTGCTCATCAGCAGTAATAGCAAGTTCAACCTCACCTTGCTCAGTGAACTTCACCGCATTAGAGCATAAGTTCACCAGCACCTGTTTTACTCGAATGTAGTCAAACTCCGCGCCGAAGCTTGCTGGCAACTTATTATTAATACGAAAAAGAATGCCTTTTTGTGATGCGCTTGGCTGGAACATGGCATTTATATCCGCAAGCAAGGAACAAATACTCACTGTTGAAATAACCAACTCCAGCTTGTTGGCCTCGATTTTACTCAAATCGAGTACATCGTTAATCAGCTCTCCAAGATGTTGGCTATTGTTGTAGATAACTCGTAGCTCCTTGGCTACTTGCTCGGCGGGCACATCGCCTTCGATGATTGCTTGCGCTTGACCCATAATAGAGGTCAGGGGGGTGCGTATTTCATGGCTGATATTGGCCAAGAATTGGCTTTTTATTTCGTTTGCCGCACTGAGCTGATCGGCTAGCTCCTCCAGTTCTTTGGTACGTTGCTTTACTTTATCCTCTAGCATTGCCGTTGCTTTGCGCTCGGCAGAGCGCCGGAATAACAGCACTATACTGATAAAAGCCAATATCAGTATACCTGCAGCTAGAAATGTCATTTGACGACGCTGCTGCGCTTCGAGTTTGTCTAACTGTTGCTGTTGCTTGAGCGAGTCAACCTGTTGTTGTAGTTCTGTGGCATTGTACTTAGCTTGGAAATCATTCAAAGAACTGGCTATTTTATTGCTTAGCATCTCTTGCTGCTGGCGCTCATAGCGCTCGTATAGCAATGCGCTTTTGACATGATCACCCTGCGCCGCAGTCACGAGTAATTCAATTAAGGAAATCGCAGGAGAAGCTTTGTCATCGGTCACCTGCTCGCGCATGGTGTAAACCTCTCGCAGCGCTTGCTGTGCCTGCTTATATTGGCCTTTAGCGAACAGCAACTTGGCTTCAATCTCTTTAATATTGCTGTTGTAATGCAAATTATCCATTACCTCAGCCTGCGCTTGGGCGTCACGCATTTGCGTATAAGCGGCATCAAAACGTCCTTGCACGAAGTTTAACTCAGCTAAGCGAATAAGATTGACAATATGGTTTGGGCGGTCGCCATTTTCTTGGTATTTCACCAGAGCTTTTTGGTAGTAAATTTCTGCTTGTTCGAAATCCATACGTGATTGGTAAATAGAGCCTAAGTTAGTCTCCATTTGCGCTTGCCCTATGGTATCGCCCAAACGCTCAAAGCTATCACCTATTTGCTCATAAATATCGAACGCAGCTTCGAAGCGGTACCAGTCCATGTAAGCAACGGCGATGTTGTGCATGATATTAACTTGGTCATATTCGTCGCCATATTCATCGTAAAGCTCTTTTGCCTTTGAATAAGAGGCGATGGCCGCTTCGATTTGGTCTGCGCCAGAATAAGCCAGGCCAATATTATTATATAAATGGGCCGCAATAATGGGTTTGTCGATTTGCTCGATGATCTCGATGGCGCGAAGATAGTCTTCAATAGCGGTTAAATCTTGACCCCGGTAGTAGTGGCTAACGCCTTGCATCTGTGCATATCGCGAATGCTCAATTACCGTGCCGTGTTTTGCAGCTAGTTGCTCTGCGCGTAAATAGTAGCGAGCTGCCTTTTCGTAGTTACTGTCTTCAAAAAACTGTTTGGCGATAAAGGCATTGACTGCTAATTGTTGTGGTTCAGAAAGAGGTTGAGCGAGTTTGCTGATGGCGTAATCGCGTTGTAATTGCTGAGGTTGGGAGCGAATATCGTCAATCAGCGCATCACCATAGCTCAGGCTAGTAAAAAGTGAGCATACAAGTAACTGGATACACACCAGTAACCGAGGGAGCTTCCTTTGCGACATATTCCATTTCACTGTATTTTAAACCCTGTACACCCTACGCTGGGCAATCTCAATTACGTTAACGGTTTTATTATGGACGACTCACATTACAACCCACTCATAGAGCCTATTTTAGCGCTCTTAACGGACGGTCAAAGTTGGAAAGTCCATACCCTGGCTAGCCAATTAAAAGCACACGGTCACCTTGGCCGCCTTGATGAAGACTCCATGGCCGATTTAGCTAAACGCAACTTCATCATTATGAATGCACTGTTTCAGCTGCAAGATGAATTGCTCAAAAGCGACTGCTATTTGTCCATATCTAGTTTACATATTCAGCTCGTTTACGGCCACCCAAAACAACGACCTAGCAGCAACGATTCATTGCGAGAATATTACCTCAATTGGCAGAATTACGCCTTATCTCGCGAGCAAGTTATAGACTTGTTAGACCAGTTTTGGCAAGCCTTGCCCATTAACACTTTAGACGATACGACCCTAGCACGTATTAACAAACGTTGGAAATTGTCACAGCCGATTCAAATGCAGGCACTAAAAAAGCGATGGCGCGCGCTTGCGCTGGCGCACCACCCGGATAAAAACACCCACAGTAACGCAGACTTTCAACAAATTCATAATGAATACCAACAGTTACTTCAATATGTACGAGTAAAAAATAACAATTGCAATTGATAATTACTTTCATTAACATGCGCAACGTTGTTTTTTATCTAGGTAATTATTATGAACCGCCACGCGCTCACCTTAGCAATCGCAGCTGCCTTCCCTACCGCGACTCTCGCAACTGAAAACATGGAAAAGATCGAAGTCGTCGGCTCCTATTTTAACGACTATAAAGTGGATAGCGCTTCAGGCGCCTTACGCACAAATACCTCACTGTTAGAGACGGCTCAGTCTGTGACTGTTATTCCTGACACTATCGTTAATGAGCAACTGGCCACCACACTCGGCGAAGTACTGAGTAATGACGCCAGCCTTACATCGGGCTCGAAACAGCGTAACCGAGAAACATTCAACATGCGTGGGTTTGGCTTAAGTTCATCGACTGGCTACTTACGCGATGGCCACCAGCATTGGTCTCATTACCAACAACCAATTGAAATCCTTGAGCGTGTTGAGGTTATCAAAGGCCCTTCGAGTATCCTCTATGGTCAGTCTGGTCCGGGCGGATTGGTCAATATGGTGACTAAAAAGCCCACCTCCAATCAATTTATTAACCTTGCGGCAGATATCGATCAACACGGCTCCACTCGCTTTATGCTTGATGCAAGCTCTGCACTAACCGAAGATGAACGCCTGCGCGGACGCGGCATTTTAGTCAAGCAAGATGTGAACTTCTGGCGCGAATACCCCAATGGCGAAGAACGCGAACGAGACCGCTTTTTGGGCGCTGTGGTGTTAGATTATGACCTCACGGACGACACCTTAATACGTGTACATTACGACCGCACCGATGATAAAACAGGGTTAGACACTGGGGCTTGGCTAAACAACGATGGCGAGCTTATCGGTGACGATAAAACGATTTACGATTTTTCTTGGGCTTTCACTGATATTACTGTGGAAAATATCGGTCTTGATGTACGCCATTTCATTAATAACCAGTGGCAGGTGAAGGTAGGCTACAACGAGCAAACGTTCGAGCGCCAACGTTTTGAGTCAGCACCGCGCAAACCGAGCGACTACCAAGTCGGTGATAGCTACACCTCGCGCCCCTATGATCGCTTTGATGATTGGCAATTTACTACCGCCTACATCGACTTTGTTGGCGAGTTTAAGCTGGCCAATATGCAACACCAACTACTGATTGGTGCCAATAGTCTAGATTACTATTATGGGCAGCTTCGCACCCGCGCAGATGCAGTGGATTACACGCTCGCGCAGCAACAGCCAAGCCGCCCCAATGTAAGCTATCAGAGCGATGATAGCTTATACACCGCAGAATATGACTACTATGGTATCTATATTCAGGATTTGATCACTGTGAACCCACAGTGGCAAGTCTCTATTGGTGGACGTTACGATAAGCAAAATAAAACCGGTGCCGACAATGAATCTGTACTTCCTAAACTAGGCGTACTCTACCACCCACTGGATACCGCCACGATTTACCTCAGCTACTCAGAAGGCTTCGAGCCGCAGGGCGCCGATAAGCTCAATAATGAAACCGATAAGAATCATAATATGAAACTTGACGCTGTGACTTCTGAGCAAATAGAGCTCGGTGCTAAGTGGCAGTTGTTCGATGACCGTTTACTGCTAAGCGGCTCACTGTTTGATATCAGTAAAGACGGCACCTTAGTCACTGAGCTCGTTGAACACCCTGATTATGATTCAATCACTACACAGGTGGGCGAGCAGCGTCATAAGGGCCTAGAGCTCGCCGCACAGGGCGCGGTCACCGATCGTTTTTTCGTCATGGCGTCCACCATGTATCTAAATGCTCAATACGAACGTGATGAGAATTATGAGGGTAACCGCCCTGCGGATGCACCTAAGTGGTCGGCTTCACTGTGGTCACGCTATGAGCTTAACGATGCCCTGGCCTTTAATGCTGGTGTTTTTTATACCGGAAAACGCTTTGCCGACAGTGCCAATACCGTTGAGAAAGATGCGTATACGCGCGTCGATGTCGGTGCTACCTACGCGCTTAAGCTTGCCGGTAATGACATTGACTTAAGACTCAATATTGAGAACCTATTTGATACTGACTACCTTGCCGGCGGTGGCGTCAGTAATGTCACTGTTGGCGAAGGCACGAACTTCCGCCTTGCTGCCCAGTTCAGCTTCTAACCATAAAGAGGTCGCCTCTCGGCGGCCTTCTTCCCTCCCGACCTACCGCATAAATTATCACCATGAGTAAGGATGTGATTAAATACACTTTTATCTCAAGACCTAGGAACAACCATGAAGTTTGTCTCTTTGTTGGCACTGCCCCTACTCGCATTAGCGCCAATACAGCAAGCAGCCGCAGAGCAATTTACCACTGAGCAATTACAACACACCGCACAAATTCGTCAGCAGGCACAAAACAGCGAGTTAAGTTGGCAGCTCGTAGAGTCCCTTACCACCGAGGTCGGCCCTCGCCTGCCGGGTACCGAGAATGATAAAAAGGCCGTTGCTTGGGCCAAAGCTCAGTTCGAACGGCTCGGCTTCGATAAAGTATGGCTCGAAAAAGCCCATTTCCCGCACTGGCGCCGCTATCATGAATCAGGACATATACTCACTCCTAGCAAACAACCGCTGCATCTAACGGCTTTAGGCAACAGCGTCAGCACCGCAAAAGACGGCCTCACCGCCCCTATCGTATTGTTTGAAACGCTGGCAGAGTTACAAGCTGCACCCACCGGCTCGCTAGCAGGAAAAATTGCCTATGTGAACTATCGCATGAACCGTGATATTGATGGCAACGGTTATGGGCCTGCAGTGAAAGCACGCAGTTCAGGCGCCGTTGTCGCAGCACAAAAAGGCGCAATTGGCTATATGATGCGCTCAGTCAGCACCAGTCATCACCGTTTTGCTCATACCGGTGGCAGCCACTATAAAGAAGGGGTAAGCAAGATCCCCAATGTGGCTATTGCCAACCCAGATGCCGATCAAATTGCGCGACTTATCGCACTCGGCGAACAAGTCACTGTGCACATCAATATACAAACCGAAGACTTAGGACAGGGCGAGAGCTACAACGTGATTGGTGAGATAACTGGCCATAGTAAACCTGATGAGTACGTTCTCTTAGCTAGCCACCTTGACTCATGGGATTTAGGCACCGGTGCCTTAGATGACGGCGCAGGGGTTGCAATCACCATGGCAGCAGCAAAGCATGTGGCAGAGGTGAAACGCCCGCAGCGAAGTATTCGTGTTGTCCTCTTTGCCGCTGAAGAGCTTGGCCTATGGGGTGCTAAAGATTATGTCAAAGCACATAGTGATGAGTTAGATCACATCGTTGCCGCCGCCGAATCGGATTTTGGCGCCGATGTCGTGTATGCGTTCGAGTCGAACGTGCATGCCCAATCCTTACCCATAGTGCGCGCGATTGCTGAACAACTGAAACCTCTCGATGTAACCTATATCGGCGCAAACTCAGCCCGAGGAGGGCCGGACTTAATCCCGTTTGAACGAGCACAATCGAGCCCTATATTTGCCTTGCATCAAGACGGCACCGACTACTTTGATTACCATCACACCGCTGATGACACTCTAGATAAAATCGAACCACATAAGCTAAAGCAAAATACCGCTGCGTATGCCGTTTTTGCCTATATGGCCGCCGATGCTAAGGACAAAATTCAAGCAAAATAAAATCTTGCTAACATTTTTTAGTTGCGCTAGTGTGAAAAATACTTGCGCAACAAGGAATGTTAGTATGCCAGTCTCTGCCGTCCCCACCGAGCGACTCGCTCCGACTCATATCAATAAACGCTTTGGCCGCTATTCAGTTCTCAGTGCTTATGGCTTGCCCTTGATGCCGCTAGGCAGGCCCGGCGCAGCTCTGAGTCATTGGTTCATTTGGGCGACTTACCATAGCTTGGGCTTGTGGCTTATTGCAGCATTAGTGGTTTTGCTTGTTAATCATAACCACCAACAAGGGCAACAAATGGCTGCCAACTTAGCTGCGCCCAAAGTTTGGGATGTGTACGTCTTCGAAAAGCAAGGCTTAAGTCGTGCACTTGGCAAAGACGCAGCGCCGGGGTATCAAGTGCTTCAGGTTAAAGCTGTTGATCCTGATACCGTCACTTTCAAAGTGAGTAGTGTCACTTATAAGCGAGAAAGCGGCACAGACAAAGCCATCAGCATGGATAATTTAATGCTTGATAGCTACTTTTTAACAAACTCCATCTCTCTTGAGCGTCAGCAGCTCGCCCCTTTATTTGCGCAGGGCACGATTATTTCAGCCCGTCGCCCCGAGCATATCTACATTGACGGCGGCATCGTTCGTCCACGGCCTAAGCCAAAACCTCTCTACGAAGGACCTAAATTAAATCAAGCCAACCAAAAAGGTATTGAGTATTTTCGTCAAGGCTTGTGGGCTGAGGCATTGAGCGCTTTTCAGCGAGGAGCGGAGCAAGGTGATGCCTGGTCACAATACAACTTAGGTGACATGTATTTAAAAGGCCAAAGCACTGAACAAGACACTCGACAAGCATGTCTGTGGTTCAAAAAAGCCGCCGAACAAAACCATCCTAAAGCTAAAATAGCGCTAAAGCACTGTAGCTAGTAAGCGATAGCTCCTAGTTGTTACTAAAAGCCGACGCCAAGCAATGTTATGTTGCAATACAACATCTTGCTGTTACTATATAACAAAACATGGAGCCAGAATAATTATTAAGGAGCTTGCTTTGCGCTTACGTTATTTACCATTATTAGTTGCGACGACATTATTGTGGGGTTGTGGCGACAGTATCGATGACCTAAATCAACCCACAGAAGCTGTACCTGAAGAGCATTCAGAGCATGAGCATAATGATGAACACATCGCTGGGCGCCTGTTAATTTCGGCGGCAGAACAGGCTGAAGTAAGCGTATTTAACGCTGAGGACTTAAGCCTCGTCGAGCTACTACCGACAACGCATGTGGTATCTGGCATGTACGCTACACCCTCATTGCGTTACGCCGCGCTAATCCAGCGAGACCAAGGCTTAGTAGAGTTTATTGATGGTGGCGTTTATAGCGAAGACCATGGCGACCATATGCACCCTTACGAGCAAGCCCCTAGCTTGTCATCGTTACAACTTAGTGGTGCTAAGCCGACACACTTTGACGCTGCAGAGCAACAAGCGGCCTTATTTTTCGATGGTGATAAACAAAACACGGTCAACGCATCAGTCACCTTGCTTGACGATCATCATATTGGCGAAGGTGAGGTAATTGCCCACCATGAGTTTGCTACTTATATGCATGGTGCCGCACAGATACGCGGCGACTACGTGCTAGCAACCTATCGAGAGGCCAGCAGTGACACTGTATTGCCTAGCCAAGTTGAGCTGTTTCACCGCCATGATGATCATCTTCACCATGAACTACGCTTTGCACCAACCTGCCCGATGCTCCACGGCAGCGCGCAAAATGAAGAACATATCGCCTTTGGTTGTAGCGATGGAGTACTGCTAATAGAGCAGCAAGATACGAGCTTCAGTGCTCATAAGATAGCCAACCCTGAGGGGCTTGAGGGTCGCATTGGCACCATCAAAGCAAGCCATAACTCGCATGATCTGCTTGCCATTACCTCAGCAAAGCGATTGTTCAACCTTGACCCAGAGAATCATGATATGACCGAAGTGTTATGGCGTGATGAAGCCGACGTCGATGCTTTGGCTAGCACCTTTAGCGCTCATCACGGTGCTTACTTTATTCTCGATAATCACGGTGACTTACACGTTTTTGAAGGCGATGGAGGCTGGCATCACAGCACTCACTTCAACCTTTTTTCTGAGGTATCAGAGAACTACCAGTTAGCGGTTGCCGCAGACGAGGAAGCTCTTTACGTGCTCAATCAGCAAGAGAACATGCTACACAAAGTGGACTTAGAGTCGCAGGCCATCACTGCGACCCAAGAGCTTAACTTTGCTGCCAGTAAATTGCAGTGGTTAGGTATCGCTGAAGATGAGCATGACCACGCACACTAGGTTTGTTCCCGTGGCCTGCTTGCCCTTGCGGCTGTAGGCCATTTTCTTACTAAAAGGCCCTGTTTTAAAACAGGGCCTTTTTACATCGCTCAATCACAAGCTAAACCTTTTATAAATTAAGGTGTTCAGTGACAAACGCGATCATCTGCTGGTAATAATGAAGTTGGTGCTCGGCGTTATAAAAGCCGTGCCCCTCATCCTCCAGCAACACATATTGATACGGATGTTCGGCCTTATCTAAGGCGGCTATCAAAGACTCAGCCTGTTCAATAGGGGCGCGCTGATCTTCTCCTCCATGAACAATGAGTACGGGCGCCTTTAATTTATCGACATTGTAACTCGGTGAGAACGCCTTTAGCTGCTTCTTGTCGCTGCCTAAGACCTTGCGTAAGTAGCGCTGGCCACTATCGCGAGCAGCCACGTCACCCTCATCAAACATCAACGGTAAATCATAGACCCCGACTACGCCCACCGCACATTGGAACATATCGGGTTCAATAATAGCGCTTTGCAATGCTGAGTAAGCGCCAAAGCTGGCTCCCATGATGCACATATTATCTTTATCAACCCAGCCTTGCTCTGCCACGTAGTTAACACCGTCAATAATGTCATACTGAATATCACTGCCCCATTTGCGATACCCTGCACGCTGGAAGTTGCCACCAAAGCCGCCTGAGCCCCTGAAGTTTACCTGCAACACCGCTATGCCTCTGCTAGCCAAGAGCTGTACTTCGGGATCGAATCCCCACCAGTCACGAGGACCATGGGGGCCGCCGTGGGGAAGTACAACTAATGGTAAGTCTTTTAATTCCTTACCATGGGGCACGGTAAAGTAACCGTAAATATTCAGCCCATCACGCGCAGTATACTGAATGGGCTTGGTTTGTGACATTTGCGTAGTATCAATCCAAGGCCGCGACGAGAACAAAAACTTCAACTCGTTGGTACTGGCATTAAACAGGTAAAAGCTACTGGGGTGACGATCGCTACCTGTCCACACCACACTCAGGTTACCGTCTTCGGTGCTACTGGTGATACGCACTTGGCGCCCGGGAACGGCTTGCAAAAGCCCCTTAAGACGCTTTGTCATAGGCGCATTCTTATCGACAAAAGCATAATTAGGATATTGCGCTTCGTACTCAATCGCGAATACCGATTTATCGACCTCATCAACCCATACCTTGCTAGGAGAGACATGCTCTTCTTGATAGACCAATTCATGGGTTTTAGTCTCTAAGTTCAACTTATAAAGGCCAGCTGGTTCACCATTTTTAGAGGCACTGGCGTACACGACATCCCCTTTTTGGTTAAAGCCATGCAACTTGATATCTGACAACCCCATAGCCCCGCGCTCAAGCTCAACCCACTGACCCTCATCAAGGTCACGTAAGTGAATCTCTTGGTCGGTGTAATTATCAGTAGAGACCGATACCCGTAAGCGTCCTTGCTCATCAGTTAAAAACTGCGCCATACGCGACGGTGAGCGGGTGACCTGACGGCGTAACCCGCGATACACATCCACTTCATAAACGATGGTATGGGGCTCCTTGCTGCCAGTCCAAGGGTAGGTAACCACCAGCATATGTCGCTCATCATCAACCAATGGGTCAAGAATATAAGAGGTGCCGTATACGGAGGTCGCCTTACGTAAACGCGAGCCCGTCTGTTGCTCACCCTGATAGCCCATCAGATATTTAGAGCGGCTACCATCGACGTTTACGCCGAATAATTCGCCATAGTATTCAGGATGGTCTTTCCAGCCTCGTAAGTATTCTTTGCTTAACACCACGCGCTCATTATTGACCCACTGGTAATTGCCAACCTGTGCGTTGCTGGGAAAGCTGACGCCGTGATGCACTTTGAAGTTTTCGGTATCAAGAATAATCAGGACATCCTTGCCCTCTTTTTTGGTCATCGCCCCTAGGTAGGCGCCATCGGGAGATAATTTAAGAGAGTGGTACTGTGCGCTACGGGAGAAATGCTCTAGAGGAATAAGCTCCGTTTTGGCTTCCTCGGCACCAACGGCCGTGCTAACAAGCCCCAACAGCAGGGCAATAAATAATTTCATTATTTCACTCCATGAAATGTATTTTAAAAGTAGTACTTTTTATTTTTGTTAAATAAGTTACAAGAGTGTACCGCGATAGCTATTACGGTTCCAGCTACGGGCCAGATGAAAGGGTTATTAAACCTGTATCTAACCCAACGTTGTGTGCGATGCAGAATCAGCGCAATACCAGCACTGAATGCGCCCGCGATTTTTTGTTCTTACTGGTAACTTCATTTATCGTCGCTCTCCCCTAGGGTCGGGCGCTCATGTCATAGCAAAAAAACAGAGAGCTAACGCAGCTTCAATAAATCCTAAAAAAGGGTAATAGGCCCAGTGAAGTGCATACGCTACACTGTAGTTGTCCACAAAATAGGAGTCTTTCACTTATGAAGCCCTCCCTAATAATATTATTACTTGTCACTTTGTTATCTGCGTGTTCAGAGTTATCCATAGAACCATCAGAAAATTCCGTTGGCATTAGCTATCGGTGTGATTCTGGATCGACATTAAAGGTCGAATATAACGACAGCACGGCCACATTAACGCTGGACGGCGATACTTACAGTTTATCGGGAGAACGCTCGGCCTCCGGAAACAAATATACTAACGGTGAAATGACCTTCTGGGGCAAGGGCGATGAAGCAATGCTAATGATAGGGAATGAAACCTGGCAGTGTCACCGTAGCCACTGATCGCTTTTCCATTGGCTTACAGTATAATGCTGCAAACACTCAGGCTTAACGAGGCGTAATGAAATATAAAGATCTTCGCGACTTTATCGCGTTACTGGAAAAGCGCGGCGAGCTCAAACGAATTAGCCAGCCCATCGATACTTACCTAGAAATGACGGAAATAGCCGATCGCACATTGCGCGCTAAAGGCCCGGCCCTGTTATTTGAAAACCCCAAAGGTTACGACATTCCGGTATTAGCTAACCTCTTTGGCACTCCTGAACGCGTAGCCCTAGGTATGGGCCAAGATAATGTAGAGGCCTTGCGTGAAGTAGGTAAGCTGTTGGCCTTTTTAAAAGAGCCTGAGCCCCCGAAAGGTATTAAAGAAGCTATAGGCCAGCTGCCGGTGTTCAAGCAAGTGCTTAATATGCCAGCGAAGGAAGTGAAGAAAGCCCCATGCCAACAAGTGGTATTAGCTGGGGAGCAAGTAGATTTAACCCGCCTACCCATTCAGCACTGCTGGCCAGGTGATGCTGCACCGTTGATCACTTGGGGCTTAACCGTTACCAAGGGCCCGTACAAGAAACGTCAGAACCTCGGTATATATCGCCAGCAATTATTGGGGAAAAACAAGATCATCATGCGTTGGCTATCCCATCGCGGTGGTGCGCTTGACTTTCAAGAGTGGTGTAAAGAGCATCCGGGTGAACCTTATCCGGTGTCGGTTGCCCTCGGAGCCGACCCTGCCACCATACTAGGCGCGGTAACACCTGTGCCCGATACTCTGAGTGAATACGCCTTTGCAGGTTTACTTCGTGGCAGTAAGACCGAAGTGGTCAAGTCCGTTTCCAACGATTTACAGGTTCCCGCTAGTGCCGAATTCGTGCTTGAAGGTTACATTGCTCAAGACGAGCGCGCCCCGGAAGGCCCTTATGGTGACCATACCGGTTATTACAATGAGGTCGATGACTTCCCTGTTATGACGGTGACGCATGTTACGCACCGTGAAAACCCTATTTATCACAGCACCTATACTGGCCGCCCACCCGATGAGCCGGCTATTTTAGGCGTCGCCCTGAACGAGGTGTTTGTACCTATACTACAAAAGCAATTCCCAGAGATTGTCGATTTCTACCTGCCCCCAGAAGGCTGCTCCTACCGCATGGCCGTAGTGACCATGAAAAAGCAGTATCCAGGGCATGCAAAACGCGTAATGATGGGAGTCTGGTCGTTCTTACGCCAGTTTATGTACACTAAGTTCGTCATCGTTTGTGATGACGATGTCAACGCACGCGACTGGAATGATGTCATTTGGGCGATCACCACCCGTATGGACCCCGCTCGTGACACCACCCTAGTGGAAAACACCCCGATCGATTATCTCGACTTTGCTTCACCTGTTTCTGGTTTAGGTTCGAAAATGGGCATGGACGCAACCAATAAGTGGCCAGGAGAAACGGATCGCGAATGGGGTGAGCCTATCGTTATGGATGACAAGGTCAAACAACGCGTTGACGAAATCTGGGATTCCCTAGGTATCGACTAAAGTGCAGACTTATCGCCACAGCCGCTTATGTGATACGCTGTGGCGCAGCTAAAATCATAAAGGTTAATCATGCAAACACTAAAAGCGGATGTGGTAAGCATCACGCCACTGACAGAATTTGTTTCCAAGGTTGTCTTGGCACCCGAGCAGCCAGCTGAGTTTGAAGCGGGTCACTACTTGCAGCTCGTTTTAGCCGAGAAAGATAAGCGCGCCTTCTCTATCGCCAGCCGCCCAAGCCAAAAACAGCAAATTGAGCTGCATATCGGCGCATCGGGCGCTGATAGCTATGCGATGCAAGCCCTCGATCATTTGCGCCAGCACCATGAAAATGGCACCCAAGCGCTGATTGAAGTAGGTTTAGGCGTATCGCAGTTACGCATCGACTGCACCCGTCCGGTGGTATTGTTAGCCGGTGGCACCGGTTTTTCATACGTAAAATCAATGGCCGACCACCTAGCTGAAATTGACTGTGACCGTCCCGTCTTTTTTTACTGGGGTGTGAAGCATGAAGATGCTTTATATGCCAAAGAGGAAATGCAGCAGTGGGCAGCTAAACGCAGTAACTTCACTTTTATCCCGGTGGTTGAGCAGCCTCAAGGTGAATGGCATGGTCATACCGGCCTTGTGCACCACGCGGTGATGAAAGATATTGTTTCCTTGGAGCCTTACTCTATTTATATGGCGGGACGCTTCGATATGATAGGCATTGTACGCGACGACTTCATTGAGCATGGTGCCCAGCGCGAATATATGTTTGCCGACGCATTTGCTTTTATCAAATAGAGGCAGCAAGCTAAAGCCCTACATTCCACCGATGTAGGGCTAACTCTCACTCAACCATCCGTTAAATCGAACACTTCCATTTATTTATTCCCTTTTACCTATCAAAAAGACAAGCCTACACTGCTCCTAAGACTTAAAGGAGTGACAGATTATGTTCGATTTAAAAGTACAGCATGCTATGAGCCGCAGCTTTCTTTCTCTCAGCCCAGACTTGGAACTAACAGCGGCCATTGCGCTGCTCAAGAAACATCAGGTTATAGGCGCACCTGTTGTTGATGAGCAACAACAGGTGGTGGGTTACTTGTCGGAGCAGGATTGTCTGGCGCCGCTGACCATCAATAGCTATTTTTGTGATGGCCGCATTACAGTGGCTGATGTGATGCATCAAGATGTGCTCACAACATCCACACAGACGCCACTGCTGGAGGTTGCGCTAAAAATGCAACAACCTCATAAACCCAAGCAATACCCCGTAGTGGAGCAAAACAAAGTGATAGGCATCATTAGCCGTACTCAGGTTTTACATGCGCTAAGTCGCAGCTATCAAAGCTGCAATGCAGCCTAATTTATGAACGCTGCGCCGCTTTCACTTTTAATGCAGCTTTATCACCGTCACTTAAATAAGCAATAGTCAGGGCGTTTTCTTGGGCCTGAGTGATATGCTCTTGGCTGAGGCCGGCTTGGTATGCAGCATGCTGATACTCATTAGCAAGCTCGATACCTTGCACCGCTGGGTCATCGGTGTTGATGCTAGCCAAAATGCCATGCTCTAAAAATTGTTTGAGCGGATGTGTATCAATTTGTGCCACTGTGCTGGTCAGTACGTTACTGGTCAAGCAAGATTCAATACCGATACGGTGATCGCGCAAATAATCCATAAGCTTAGGGTCTTTGGCGGCGTTAACGCCATGGCCGATGCGGTCAGCTCCTAATCCTTCAATGGCTTGCCAGATACTGCGTGAATCTTCGGCCTCGCCAGCGTGAATAGTCGCTCGCAAGTCGGCTTTATGAACTTGCCTAAAGTGATCAACAAACAACTCCCCGGGGAAGCCCAACTCATCACCAGCTAAATCAACGGCGACCATGTGCTCTTTGAAGGCTAAGATGGCATCGAGTTCTTGCTGACACTTTTGCTGGCCAAAGGTACGCGATAAAATGCCAATTAAGTTGACTTGAACGTCATGCTCTTGCACCGCGCTGTGGATGCCATCAACCACCGCTTCCACGACACCTTGCGGATGCAGACCATGACTCATCGCCATGTAATAGGGGCTAAAGCGCAACTCGGTATAGTCAATACCTTGTGCCGCTGCGTCTTCGACGTTTTCAATAGCAATACGACGACAGGCGTCATAATCCCCTAACACTTTCACTCCCCAATCCAGCTTAGCCAGAAATGAGACTAAGTCTGGTGCAACCTCGATTACCTGAACATGAGGGCGTAGCGATTCAAGATCGCTGCCTGGAAGGTCAAGATTAAACTGCTGACCAAGCTCTAAAATTGTTTTGGCACGCACATTGCCATCAAGGTGGCGGTGTAAGTCGAGCAATGGTAACTGGCGATTGATCATAATGACCCCCTAGGTTTCGATAAAATTTCGCGGATCATACGCACTTGAGGGATAAATTCAAGCTACGCGTGCTGCTTCGCTGGGTGCTGTTTTAATTGCATGGCGATACTACTAAATAGCCGCTCCGCGTCTATGGGTTTGACCACATAATCATTCATGCCGTAGTGCTCAGCTAGCTTAAAGTCATGCTCTTGAGCATTGGCAGAGAGCCCAATAATTGGCAAGTCGTCTAGCAGTAGCTCATTGCGAATAGCTCTAGCTGCGGTTAAACCATCCATGTTCGGCATTTGAATATCCATTAATACTAGGTCGTAGTGGTTTTCACTCACCATCTCAATAGCCTCGACACCATCATTAGCAATATCAGGCTGAGCTCCTTTGCCCTCGAGCATGGCTTTGGCAACTTGTTGGTTTAATAAGTTATCCTCAACTAACAAAATAGCGACGCCGGTGAGGTCTAACTCCAAAGTGGCTTGCTCTTTCGCCTTGGGCACATCGGGACGCAAAGCTAAAGGGCTTTGTTTGGGCAAATAGACACGAAAACACGAGCCTAGCCCCTCTTCACTTTCTAGGGAAATACGCCCGCCCATTAAAGTGACCAGTTTCTGACAGATACTCAAACCTAACCCTGTGCCGCCGAAGCGTCGCGAGGTGGAGCCATCGGCTTGAGAAAAGGGCTTAAACAATTGCTTTTGAATATCTTCGCGAATGCCCATGCCGGTATCCGTGACACTAAAGCAAAGCTCGTTATCGTGTTCGTCTACCTTTAGGCGGATCGCCCCTTGCTGGGTGAATTTAACGGCGTTATTCAGCAGGTTTAATAACACTTGCTTCAAGCGAATCGCATCGGTGTGGAATACAGGGTTCACTCCCTCGTTTATTTCATAGTCAATCACTAAACTTTTGTTACCCGCTTCCACACTCATAAGGTGTTTTAGTTCTTTGCACAGCTCTTCAAGTTCTAAAGGCTCTTGATACAACTCTAGTTTGCCTGCCTCCATTTTCGAAAAGTCGAGGATATCATTGAGCACCCGAAGTAATACGCTCAGAGCACTGTCGGCTTGAGTGATATATTGCTGTGCTTGTGGCCAATCTTGTTGTTGCAACGCTAAATAGTGCAAACCTTTAATGCCATTGATTGGCGTACGAATTTCATGGCTCATGTTAGCCAGAAACTGAGACTTAGCGTCATTGGCACTATCAGCTTTGGCTTTTTCTTCTCGTAACACCCGGGTTTGTTTTGCTACTTGGTCACGCACCCGAATATTACTGCCGGTAATGGCGATTAAAAAAGTAATTAGTAACCACACAAACAACATGCCTATGACCTGTGCATACCAGTAGCCAGACCATGCGTGGGCTATCCCTAGGCGGTGCAAAGTAAGTTGCCATTGGCGGTTAGCGATCGCAAAGTCATGACGCATGATAACGGGTCCGGACTGCGCTAAAGGTAAAATAACTTTATGAGGCTGTGCACTCATATCCACCAGCTCAACCCCAACATTATTAAAGGTCAGGTTGGCCATCGCCGAGCGATGCAGCAAGGGCAAGCTAACCACCGCAGCCACATACCCTCTGATACTTTTATCTTTGGCTCTGACAGGCGACAACACCAAAAACCCTAAGTCTCCTTGAGGGCTACTCTCTAGCGCAAAGGTATCAGTGACAAAGAGTTCACCTTTATATGCTTGAAGGTGCTTAAAATAAGGCTCAGCACTGATATCTAAACCAAAAACCTGTCGCATTCCTTGAGAAAAGTGGCCGTAGTAAACCGGAAAGTGCGCGCCGTTATTAGCGTCGCGCTCATAGCGGGCAAACACTTTGAAAGGGTTACTCATTTCCACCGTGGTAGATTGTTCAAACTGAGCGATATCTTGGCTTTTTACTTTAGGCATCCACACCAGCGCGTTGATTTCTGGATTGTAATTCATCTGTTTAGCCGTGAACTCACGAAACTCGCCACGAGTCACCGACTGTTGATTACCAATGAAGGATGCTAGCACTTGAGTATTGGCCCGCAGGCGAGTAAGAATTTCGTCGAATTGGTCAACAACGACCTGAGCTTGAGCTTGGAATAATTCTTGGTCTTTATTGTGCTTATTGGTTGCAGCAGCATAAAAGGTCAGGCTAATGGCCGCATAAATCACCATGGATGGCACAATCACTTGTAAGCGATGACGCATCACCGCGAAGTTGAAACCTGCCAACAACAACGGAGTAAAAATCATAACTCCGATGCTATCGCCTATCCACCAAGTGACGAAGCTGTCCCATCGCGCCACCTCAGGAATAACCTCATTAGTGATCAGCAGCTCAGTCCCCACTGCAGCGGCAAAGACACAAACAACTGGTCCACCAAAAATAATACTGGTGATGGTCAGTTTGAGGTCTGAGAGATCCAGAGGCGCTTTTATTATTCGAGTGATGACCCAGTAGCCTAGAAAGGCCTGAGCAGTTGAAGCTGCGGTCACAGAGGCCGCATGCAAAGCAACTTGCCAGTGTAAGATGTCGGCGACCACTTCAAGGTGAAGTAAGTTGGTCATCAACGCGCCAAGCACAATGCCAACCAACGCTCGCCGCCCTGCAATCAATAATGCCGCTAACGCTATGCCTGAGGGAGGCCAGGAAGCCACCGCATAGCCATCAATAGCCAGTAGCGCATTGCTTAAAAAGCCGGTAATGAAGTAACCCAGTGCTACTACAAAGGTTAAGTTAAAGAGATTCTTCATTACCTTCCCTGCTTCTGGTCTTAAGTCTTAGCTGTGATCGAGAACCAATAATGCTTTTTCAGCTTGCTGCGTTGCGCGATAACTACGCATCGCACGCTGCGGATGAGGCAGGGTTTGTTGTTGTGCTAGCACCTTATCGAAAATACGCGATGCGAGGTCATGCTCTCCTTGGCTTTGTGCCAAGTAAGCGAGGCACAATAGCATTTCTGCTTCGTCAGGTTGCTTCTTCAATTCTTGTTGCAGTGCCTTTTGCAGCGCTTCAACGTCACCTTGCTCTATCTCACTAAGGATAGACAATAATTGCGAATATTCACCGCGTTTCAATAACTTCTTCAGGGCATCAGTCACCGACGCAATGTCGCCTATGCGCACAACAGCACGTAAATAGTGTGTATGTGCCGCCTCACGGATATGCTTTGGCAGCTCATTTTGGCGTTTATCGAGCTGAGCTCTATCTGCTCCTTGGAAATATTGTCGTAGCGCCCAGTCCCATTGGTATTCATTAAGACTTTGTGATTTCACCAAACGCGGCACTAGCTCTGCAAATTCACTGTACTTGCGTAATCTTAGTAGCACCTGTGCATACAAATTTAGCTGCTGTGATGTCGCTTTTTTACTATTACACTGTTGCCGTAAGGTCGCTAATACCTCTGCATCTGAGTGGCTCTCTAACCACAGTGCCGCAGGTTTCGCACGGTTGGTATCCGAGAGTTCATCAAGCAAGTTTAGGGCTAGATCTGGCTTATCTTGACGCAAACTTGCTTTGGCGCGCATTGCCAATGCAAAATCCTGCCAATGGTCTTCCACCTTGCCTTTGCTCAATGTATGTTGCAGCTGCTCCATGTCGTCATTAATCAACGCCCAAATCGCTTGCTCCAATACGGCCTGCTTGCGCTCTTTGGCGCGCGCGAAAAAGCCATGACGCAAATTGCGGTAACTGCCCCAGCCATAGCGCACCAAGCTGTAAATTAAGTAGCCAAGAAACAGCGCCAAGGCAGTAAGAATGGTGAAGCTTACAATGCTTCCCTCTACAGTCCACTGACCGAACGCAATAAGAACATAACCTTTTTCGTCTATCAGCCAAGGCGCTATCGCTGCAACTGCAGCAATAACAATAAAAACAATTAATAAACGCGCCATATTAAGACTCCCCCACAACCTGAACAGAGCTGAGCGTAACTGGCTGCTGAGGAACCAAGGTTTTTAATTGGAGCTGTTTAAGCTGACCCAAAAACTGGCTGGTCTGCGGTTGTTGCAGGTTAAAGTAACGCGTCACGATATCGGCGGCACTCTGCAAAGCTTGTGTATACAACTTGGGATGTTTATGGCTAGCGGCAAAGCCTGCCTGATCGAGATAAAAGTGAAGTCGCTGTTTAATAAGTCGCTGCTGCTGGTTATCTAATAATGGCTCTATAACGGCCTCGCGCTTGCGCACTTTTATAAAATCATCCACCAGCTTATCCCAGGTTGCAGCTAAATTGCGTCGCCAATCAGATACATTGTCCGACAATGCCTGTGATTGCTCGCCATTGCTTTTGGTAGGCGCCAATTCAACCATATTAAATTGTAACTTATCGACCTGACCACCAAGGCCGTGAAGTCGAAGCACCACCGCTTCAACATCGGCCACTTCGATGCTGGCCAGCTGCTGTAAATCAGTGTGAATAGCGCGTCTTAATTGGGCATTCCCAGGATAACTTGCCAGTAATGCATCGAGTCGCTTCAGCGTTGCTGCAGCGCCTGCGTAGTTCGCTTCCGACCAAAGTTGAAAATCAGCCATGGCGACCAAGCGCTTCACTTCGTTGATGTCTAACGGCGGTTGCTCTTGATTGTTCAAGCCATCAATGGCTTGCTCTATTTGCCCAGCTACGGCACGTTGATTAGCACTTAGCTCACCATTAACTCTATCACTAAACTGTCGTTGCCATTGCTGAGCACTATGCTGCTGTTGTTGCAGAGCGTTGGCCAATGCTTCGAGGCGTTGATTGAGCGCTTGATTATCGCTTTGTAGCTGCTCTAAATGCTGTTGTAGTTGGTTCTGTTCTTGGTCTTGCGCCTGCTGTTGTAACCAATATTGATATCCAGTTACCCCAGCCGCAGCCAATGCCACCAGCAACGCTAGAACGGCTGTTTTACTTATTTTTTGTGTCATTGGTTTACTCTGTGATGGTACTGCTTTAGGTTGTGTTGCGCTTGGCGCAGGCTCACTCTTTGGTGTGTTTTTTGGTTGTTCGCTCATGTTTCCTTCCTGCTCGGCACCAATACATGCGGCAATGGCCTCGTTGTCGACATCGGCTGCAACCTTAATTTGCTCGCCTTTCACCCCAAGCTTCACTAGGTGCGCCTTAGTGCGCTCACTTACAATATAAAATTGCCTTGATTTAAGCCACTGTAACAGGCTTTCATCTTGGCAAGCAAAAATAGCATCTGCACCACTGTTACTGGTGATTACCAACGCCTCAACACCCTGCTGCTGCCACTGCTGTAACCATGCCTTGCTGCTACCGTTGACAGCTTTGCGCTCGTAAGTCACCAGTGAGTTAACAAAAGCACCTCGGTCTTTCAGCGTTTTGGCAATCAAAGTGCGCCCACCTCGGCCTTTGATTAACACGACTGTTTTACCTTCAACCTGCTGCAGCTCGGGTAATCTCAATAACCCTTCAGAGTCATGCTGTTTTTTTGGCACCTTGGCATTACATGAGAATTGCTGTTCAAGGGCTTGAGCGGTCGTGGGTCCAACCGCAAAGCAAGCCAAATTGGCGGGTAAGGTATCGCGCTGTTGATACAATCCTTGCACAGCATCTTGCGACACAAAAATAGCGATATCAGCCTCATCAAGGGTAGCCAGCTGATTTGCGTCGACCGAGAGATAGTCAATCTGCAGCACAGGTGTGGTACTGACGCGATGACCTGCAGCAATCAACAGCTCAGCGAGTGCTTCTCCTTTGCCTTGAGGGCGGGTGACCACAATATGCGCCATAGTAATAAATCCGTATTATTTTAGTTCGCCATATACTTCGGCAAGAATACTTCCCGCCCCTTGCGCTAACAGGTCATCCGCTAGCGAAATACCAAGCTGCTCAGCTTCAGAAGCTGGACCGGTGATCTCAGCCCGTAAAATTTGCTGACCATCCACCGAACCCACTAAACCACGTAAATAAACGTGATCTTCGTTGAGCTCGGCATAGGCTCCTATTGGAACCTGGCAGCCTCCCTGAAGTCGACGATTCATCGCTCGCTCGGCATCAACTCGAATCCGGGTTTCGCGATGCTCCAGCGGTGCTAGCAATGCCTTAATCGCCGTATCATCACTGCGACACTCGATACCCACAGCCCCTTGGCCATTGGCAGGGAGTGATTGCTCAGCACTGATATAACTGCGAATACGCTCGGGCATGTGCAACCGTATTAAACCGGCCGCAGCAAGAATAATGGCGTCATATTGACCATCATCTAGTTTAGCCAAGCGGGTGTTCACATTACCTCGTAAATCACGCACCTCTAAATCTGGGCGCTGCTCTTTAAGTTGGCACTGCCGACGTAGACTGGACGTGCCGACCACAGCACCTGCGGGCAAGCTATCAATGTTATCAAACGTATTCGAAACAAAGGCGTCACGAGGGTCTTCACGCTCGCAGATGGTGTGTAACTCGAGACCCTCGGGAAACTCTACCGGGACATCTTTCATTGAATGCACAGCGATATCAGCGCGACCATCCAGCATCGCTTGCTCAAGCTCTTTAACAAACAAGCCTTTTCCACCCACTTTTGCCAGTGGCGTATCAAGAATAATGTCACCCTTGGTGGTCATGGTGACGAGCTCTACGGTAATACCCCTGTGATAACGCTCTAGTTGCGCTTTTACAAACTCAGCTTGCCATAGCGCTAAGGCGCTTTTGCGAGTAGCAATACGCACTCGCGCGGTCGAATTGGTCATGAAATTCCTACTTCGAATTTATCGTGAGCCAACCAAGCGAAATGCTCGGGTAGCCAATAGTTTATTATTTTCGTCTCTCAGCTCTACTCGCCATGTGCCGAGCTGGCTTGGCATGATGTTCTTAGACGAGAAGGTACGGTAACGAGTGGTATGAACACCGAGCTCAACGTTGGCCATAGTTTGGTCATTAAAGTACCACACATGCTTTACTTTTTGTCCTTGTAAACCATGTAATTCGGTGAAGAAAAACAGCTGTTGCTGGAAGTCACTGGTTTTTACTTCTTGGCCAAGAGAGTTAATCGGTTCACGGTCTTGCACAGCGGTTGTGAGCACCGCTCGGCTTACCTTGTCGGTGTCAATTTTGGTGCCTTGAGACAAGCTTGCTACTTTAGCCTCAGTATTAAACTCACTCTCGGGCGCAGGCGCATCCACTGCCGTGTCATTCGCCTGTGCCTCAGTTGAGGACGCGGACGTGGAGCTCTCAACAGTGCTCGTTTCATTGGTACTCACTTGTGCCACCAGCGTTTGCTCAGACTCCACCATGGCGCTCTTTGAGTCAGCCTCTACTTCATCTTCTTTGTGGGGCTGGCTCGATTGCACTGGTGCCTGCGCAGCTGACGCGACGGGTGCTGCTTTTGCAACCGTGACCTCTTGCGCACTTTCATTAGACGCTTCAGCCTGACTCTGTATACCATCGGAGGACGCCGTATTCACCTCGCCCTGCTCGGCGTTGGCAGGCGTAAATGCAAGGTACCAAATCGCAGCCACAGAACACAAACCAAGCGTTGCAGCACCAACGATGCGGCGCCAATGCCATTGATATTGCACTTCCTTGCGCTCAATACGTTGAGTCTTGTTATTCATATTCGCTGTGATCACGATTTTTTGTCCCATTACCGTTGTTCCTGAATCATTATTAACTTAGTCGCTCAAGCAGCCATTGTCGAATAGCGTGCAGCTCGGCATCACAGACTTGGTGGGCCATAGCGTAAGATTGCCAAGACACGTTCATGCCTTCATTTTGCAGGTAAGTATAGGCTTGTTTACCTGCTTCTAAAGGCACCACATTGTCAAAATCGCCATGAGCCATGAAAATATTAAGATCGCGATGGCGGGCCTCATCCGTTAAGCGCTCAGGCTCAGACATATAGGTTGATAGCGCCATAACACCGGCCAGCTTATGATGGTAACGCGGCGCTAAGTGTAAGGCGATAACTCCCCCTTGAGAGAAGCCAGCTAGAATAATTTTATCCGCAGGGATCCCGGCCGCTATCTGCTCGTCTATTAATGCACTGATACTTTGCGCCGATTGTTGCACACCTTGGGCATCTGCACGTTTATCTAGATCAAGAGATTTGATGTCGTACCAAGCCCGCATCTCCATACCACCATTGATGGTCACCGCTTGCACCGGGGCGTGTGGGAAGAGGAACTTGACCCCGAGCTCGGCTGGTAGGTTTAAGTGTGCAGCAACAGGTGCAAACCCTTCACCAGAATCGCCTAAACCGTGAAGCCAGATAACTGTACATTTGTGCTCTGGCGCATCAAACACACTCACGCCGTCAAAGCTACTCACTTAATCATGCTCCCAGCGGATTTCAACACCCGCTTGTTTACTCGCCGCATCACACATAAACTGCCAAAATTCCGCACCAGAGCGGTTATCAATCCAAGTATCGCCGCGTAGTTCAAAATGGTGTCCGTTAAACTTAGTAGCGACCCAAACTTGATGTAATGGCGCTTGTTTATTAATGACAATTTTACTGCGATCAGCAAAGATAATTTCTAATATGCCAGCTGCAGACTCATAATCTAAATCCGCATCAATATCGTCTATCTGCTCTTCTATTGTTAGCATCAAGGCATCGGCTAACTGATGGTATTCGGTATCGGTCATGGTGGTTTCGCTCATTGTGGCTGCGCTCCTATATGCTCGCAGTAACGTTCGATGGGAAATAATTCAACAGCAACGACTACATTTTTTGTATTTTCTGTTACTCTGCGATTATAAAACGAGTCATATTAATTATCTATCGAATCGCTATGTACAAAAGTCATCGTTTGCTTCGTATCCTTGCAGCCTCCAGCTTAACGCTTCTCAGTGCGTGTGGTCAAAGCGGCGCACTCTATTTGCCACAACAAGAACAAGTAGATAACCAACAAGCAGAAACACCGCTAAATACCAAGGAAACCGCAAACGATAACGCAGAGCCGTCGCCACAGCAGTAAAAGCAATGGCCTTGGCGCAACTTTGTAGGCATAGTAACAGCATAGAGTGAGCGATTATAAAGCGTTATGTTAGTTAACTTTTCAAAGATGCATGGTTTGGGTAATGACTTTATGGTCGTGGACAATGTTACCCAAAATATTTTTCTCTCCCGAGACCAGATCAAGCGCTTGGCGGATCGCCATTTTGGCGTTGGCTTTGACCAGCTGCTCATGGTGGAAGCACCTTATTCACCGGATTTAGACTTTCATTACCGCATTTTTAACGCCGATGGCAACGAAGTTGAACAATGCGGTAACGGCGCACGTTGTTTTGCTCGCTTCGTACGTATGAAGGGACTCACTAATCGTCATAAAATCACCGTTTCTACTAAAGGCGGCAATATGACGCTGTATATTGAAAAAGACGGGCAAGTGACGGTCAATATGGGGCAGCCAATATTAGAGCCCAAAGAAATACCGCTGCAAGCCAATAAGCGTGAGCTAACGTATATTCTTCGCCACCAAGAACATACATTATTTATGGGCGCCGCATCGATGGGCAATCCACACTGTGTGATCGAGGTTGAAGACATTACTGCCGCCGAGGTGCACACCCTAGGTCCAGCTGTTGAGCAGCATGAACGCTTTCCAAAGCGTGCCAATGTCGGTTTTATGCAGATTATTGACGAGTCTCATATTAAACTCAGAGTGTGGGAGCGTGGCGCAGGTGAAACCTTAGCCTGTGGCAGCGGTGCATGTGCAGCCGCCGTTGTCGGCCAGTTGCAAAGCAAGCTTGGGCGCAACGTCAAGGTAGACCTACCAGGCGGAGCATTGCAAATACGGTGGCAAGGTGAAGGTCACCCAGTCAAGATGACGGGCCCCGCTGAGCATGTTTTTGACGGACAAATAGCCTTATGAGCGAATTAACTACACAGCAAGTCAGTGAATACCTACAACAGAACCCAGACTTCTTTTTAGAAAATCCGGGCGTGTTTGCTTGTATGAACTTTGGCTCTCAGCATGAGAGCGTCGCTTCCTTACAACTGCGCCAGCAGCAGCTATTAAGAGAACAAAACCTTGCTCTTCAAGAACAATTACAACAACTTGTAAGTCAAGCGAAGCAAAACGAACAGGTTTACCAAGTATTCAGTGCCTGTCATCGCCAGCTTATGAGTGACTGTGAATTTGTCGAGCTTGCCAGTAGCCTAGAGCAACTTATTTGCGAGCAACTGCAGCTTAACGAGTGCAAGTTGGTTCAGTACAATGATGCTCTGCAACCGCTAATAAATAGCCGTTTACATGCACAAGGCCATTATTTAGGACGTCTCTCGGAGCAAGAGCAGGCATTGATCTTTAATCATACCTGCAAGAGCGCGGCATTGTACTTAATTGGTGAACCGGATGCGCCCTTAGCATTGCTCGCATTTGCCAGCGAAGATGAACTGCATTTTGAGCCCGCGCAGGACAGCTTTTTTATCTTCGAGTTTGTGAAAGCATTACAAGAGCGTCTCGCTACCAGTTCATGAGCGAGTCGCAGGCGCTAACATTTTCGACCATGGCTGATACTTGGGCCGCACCTGTCCAATCGTACAGCGATTATCTTCGTTTTGAAAAACAATATTCGCCACTCACACTAGAGCAATATCAACGGCAACTTCTTGAAGTAGCGAGGTATTATCATGAAGAGCGTGATGGTTGGCTGACCTTAAGCGCTGATGATATTCGCCGGTTCGCCATGTCATTGCGAGCACGAGGCCTAAGCGCTCGTACCGTCAGTTTAAAATTAAGTTGTCTGCGGGCTTTTTTTCGCTATTTGAAGCTTTACCACCAGCACCACGACAACCCGGCGCAGTACGTAAAAGGACCAAAATTCGATAAGCCCCTGCCTCGTAACTTAGATGTAGACCAAATGCATCAATTGTTGGATATTGATGATGATGACCCGCTTGCAGTTCGTGATAAAGCCATGATGGAGCTGATGTATTCCAGTGGTTTGCGGATCAGCGAACTGGTGAGCTTAAATGTAACCGATATAGACGTGCGTGGCGGAGAAGTTAGGGTCCTAGGTAAAGGCCGTAAAGAGCGTATTGTTCCTGTGGGCCGCCAAGCCATTAGCGCATTAAACTCGTGGCTAAAAATACGCCCAGCGCTGATCGGCCAAGACTCTGATGCGCTATTTTTATCACAGCGCAAGTTGCGCATTTCTGCTCGTCACGTGCGTGAGCGCATGCGTGAATGGGGCGTCAAACAAGGGATTAGTGCCCAGGTACACCCACACAAACTACGCCACTCTTTTGCTTCGCATGTGCTTGAGTCCAGTGGTGATTTGCGCGCGGTGCAAGAGTTACTTGGACACAGCAGCTTGTCCGCCACTCAGGTTTATACCCATTTGGACTTTCAACATCTTGCTAAGGTGTATGATAATACCCACCCTAGAGCCAAAAAACAGAAGTAACTATGATTCGATTTAATCGCGCCTTAGAGCAAGCCAAAGTGCTCAGTTTTGATTTGGATGACACACTGTATAACAATCATCCGGTCATTAAGGCTGCACTGCAGGCGCAACATGATTACTTACAAACATTGCCGCAGTGGCGCGAGCAAGAAGCTGATTTTTGGCAATACTGTCGCGAACAGGCGTTAATGCAGCAGCCAGCATTAGCGCATGATGTTACCGCCCTACGTAAGCAAGCACTTACTCATGCCATGATTCACATGGGCGTTGATAGCAGCCATGCTGAGCATGCCTATCGGGCGTTTGCCAAGGCTCGTAGTGACATTGTTGTTGCCGACAGTGTGCTGGCATTATTGGACACTTTGCGCCAACGCTTTCGCCTGATAGCCATCACCAACGGTAATGTCGATGTCACCCGCTTTAACCTTCATGACCAGTTTGATGCCGTGTTTATGGCCGGCCCGGACGGTCGTGCAAAACCTTATAGCGACCTTTACCACAAAGCAGCGCAAGCAATGGCGGTCACACCGCAGCAAATAATCCATATCGGCGATAGCTTAGACACCGATGTACAAGGCGCTAATAATGCTGGTTGTAAGAGTGTATGGCTAAATAACCAAGCGATTAGCTACCAGTACAAGGGGCTAGCGGATATGGAGATTAGCGATATCCATGAGCTCGAGATTCTCACTTAAACAGGTTAGTTTGTCCGAGTGTTTAACAGCTCAGCGTCGTATTCCAGAGCTTGCCACTGGGGCCAGCCTGGCTCGCTATGAGCGAAAAATCGCGGCGGCTCCTTTCCTTGCTCTCGTGGCTTATCAGCAACACCATATTATCGGTTTTAAACTGGGCTTTGCGTTGTCACCACAGTGTTTTTATAGCTGGCTTGGCGGTGTGGTGCCCAGTTATCGCTCTCAAGGGGTAGCCAGTGCGCTGCTGCAATATCAAGAGCGCTGGGCCAAGGCCCGTGGCTATCAAGAAATTCAAGTTAAGAGCATGCTGTGCTTTAGCGCTATGCGTGCCATGTTAGCAAAGCACCAGTACCTACAACTCACTGCCAACAGCCAAATTGATGCCGATACTAAGATTGTATTTAGCAAGCTGCTATAAAGCCATCAAGTGCCAGTTTCGGGCCTGCAAAACCATAGCTCATGACAAAGAGACAGCGCACTGGTTATAAAAACAGTATTCTATTTAGCCAAGCTGGAACTCTTGTTATACTGGTGGCAATTATGACAGGTGGAAAGCGGCGATGGATGTATCTGAATTACTTGATGGCTTAAACGACAAGCAACGCGAGGCGGTAGCAGCGCCGTTGCAAAATATGCTGGTATTAGCAGGAGCTGGCTCGGGCAAAACCCGAGTCTTGGTGCACCGCATCGCTTGGCTTACTCAAGTTGAAGGAGCCTCGCCTTTTAGCATCTTCGCCGTAACCTTTACCAATAAAGCCGCAAAAGAGATGCGTGCTCGTGTCGAGCAGACCATTCAAGGCTCTGTTGGCGGCATGTGGGTAGGCACATTCCACGGCTTGGCACACCGTATTTTGCGCGCCCATCACCGCGAAGCCAAGCTACCTGAGTCTTTTCAAATTCTTGATAGCGATGATCAACAGCGAATGATCCGCCGCTTACTCAAGGCCATGAATATTGATGAGAAGAAGTGGCCAGCCAAACACCTTGCGTGGTATATCAGCGCCAAAAAAGATGAGGGCCTGCGCCCGGGTGACATTCAAGCCTATGATGTCAACGAGCAGCTATTGCTGCGTGTATACTCAGCTTACCAAGAAGCTTGCGATCGCGCTGGACTGGTCGATTTTGCAGAAATACTGTTGCGCTGCTACGAGGTACTGCAGCAAAACCCCACTTTGCTGCGCCATTATCAACAGCGCTTTGCGCATATTCTGGTGGATGAGTTTCAAGATACCAATACCATTCAGTACCGCTGGCTAGCACTGATCGCAGGCGATACCAACAGCATGATGATTGTCGGCGATGATGATCAAAGTATCTATGGCTGGCGTGGTGCCCGTATCGAGAATATCAAACGCTTTTTAGACGACTTCGACGCCGAAACCATTCGTCTTGAACAAAATTACCGCTCGACTGCCACCATCTTGAAAGCGGCGAACTCTCTGATTGAGAATAACGCAGAACGCATGGGTAAAAATCTGTGGACCGACGGCAATCAAGGCGAGCCTATTTCCATTTATGCTGCTTTTAATGAGCTAGATGAAGCGCGCTTTATTGTTGGCAAAATAAAAACCTGGATGGATGCAGGCAATGCGCTAACCGATACCGCAATTCTTTACCGTAACAATGCGCAATCTCGAGTCTTAGAGGAAGCCTTGTTACAAGAGGGGTTAAAGTACCGTATTTATGGCGGCATGCGCTTCTTCGAGCGCCAAGAAATCAAAGATGCATTATGTTATTTGCGCCTGGTGAGTAATCGTCAAGATGATGCCGCCTTTGAGCGTGTGATCAACACCCCAACTCGAGGCATTGGCGATAAGACGCTCAGTCATATTCGTGACTGTGCCCGAGCCGAGTCGCTGCCATTATGGTATGCCGCCAAGGCTATTTTAGAGCAGAAACATTTGTCTGGTCGCGCCGCCACAGCAGTCAATCGCTTTATTGAGTTGGTTGAGGATGTGGAGCAGCGTATTGCTGAGTTGACCCTTGCAGAGCAGGCAAAATACACCATAGAGAATACCGGTTTGATGGCCATGTATCAGGCCGAAAAAGGCGAAAAAGGCCGTGCTCGCGTGGAAAACTTAGAAGAGCTTATTAACGCTTGCGAGCAATATGAATTACCCGTTGATGAAGAGTTTTCCTCACCACTGCAAGGCTTTTTAGCCTATACCTCTTTAGAGGCCGGAGAGGGTCAAGCCGAAGAACACGAAGACGCGGTACAAATGATGACTCTGCACTCCGCCAAAGGCTTAGAGTTTCCATTGGTATTTATGGTCGGTGTAGAGGAAGGCATGTTCCCGTCACAACAAAGCCAAGAGGAAAGTGGTCGCTTAGAAGAAGAGCGCCGCCTATGTTATGTGGGCATGACCCGAGCTATGGATAAACTCTATATTACCCACGCTGAAAGCCGGCGCTTATATGGCCAAGAAAAGTATCACAGCCCGTCACGGTTCCTACGAGAAATGCCGGAAGACTGTGTAGAGGAGATCCGCGTTAAAACAAAAATCTCAGCGCCACAACAAGCTAACCGCTTTAGCCCTTCATTGACTCAAGCAGCGTTTGCCGACAGCGGCTTTAGTCTCGGCCAGCGAGTTATCCATGCTAAGTTTGGTGAGGGTACCGTGCTTAACTACGAAGGAGCTGGCCCGCAATCACGGGTACAAGTAAACTTCGACGATGTTGGTAGCAAATGGTTGGTCACCGCTTATGCGCGCTTACAAGCAATCTGAGCTAGCCTCGTTACTGAGTGGCTTAAACCAGCGGCGTTGGCGGCAACTGCTGCTGCTGCGGGGTGAGCCGTCATGGTGCGCACAGCAACTGCAATATTTGCAACAGGATACCGGCAGCGACTGGCTCACTTTAAGTAAATCTAACCACTGTGTTGATAACCAATGGCCGGAGCATCTGCACCAAGTTCTTGGACAAGAGCATAGCTTTGTTGCCTACGATTGCTACAGCGGCTTTTATGCCGATAAGGTAGCTGCAGCCGCTGGCACTGTTAAAGCCGGGGGCCTAATGGTCGTTATGCTGCCAGAAAATACCCACGACTTTGTCGACCCTGGTATCAATAAAATTCTGCCTTATGGCCACCCTCAACCCGAGAGTTGCTTGTTTTGGCGCTGGTTTGAGCAACAATTAGTCGACTGTAAGCCACTTAGCCTCTGTCAATCAACGCAAACTCACCAAGCCCTTACTTATCAATCGCTAGCTTACACGACCGCGAGTTCTCAGGACTACAGCGAGCAAGAGAAAGCTATAGAGTTGATCATCAAAACAGCCACAGGGCGTGCCCACCGGCCCTTGGTGCTCAGTGCTGATCGGGGTCGCGGGAAATCAGCAGCGCTTGGCATAAGTGCCGCGAAACTGCCTGACAAAGATATTATCCTCTGTGCCATTCAGCGCCGCTCCCTCGACAGCGCTTTTAAGCACTTAGCAGAGCAGACACAACTCGATGCAGACAACGGCAATCAACTGGCTAATGTACGATTTATGCCGCCGGATAAATTAATCAGTGAGCAGCCGCAATGTGACGTGTTATTTGTTGATGAAGCGGCCACCATACCCATTCCGATACTAAAGCAACTCTTAACGCTTTATCCTCGGGTTGTATTTGCCAGCACTATGGCCGGCTATGAAGGCAGCGGTCGCGGCTATACATTGCGATTTTTAGACTTCTTGAAAAAAGCCTATAAGAATCACCGCACCTTCAATATGGTTACCCCCATACGTTTTGCTAACGGCGATCCACTAGAGCAAAGCATCAACCGACTGCTGTTACTGGATATGCGCACACCGGTGCCCGCACAAAGGGTGGACAACAGCGAGGTGGAGCTGCTTAAAGTGCCAGCCCATAGCTTGCTGACTGATGCCGCCTTACTTGAGCAATGCTTTTCCTTATTGGTACTCGCTCACTACCAGACGTCCGCCAACGATTTGCGGCAACTGCTTGATGCACCGTCACAACACCTTTATATCTGCCGGGATAGCGCCAAGGTTATCGGCGTGGCGCTTGTCAGCATGGAGGGGGAGTTAGATCAGGATATATCAAGCTCAATTGCCATCGGCCAGCGCCGTCCTCAGGGCCATCTATTAGCGCAAAGTATGATTAATATGTCCGGTGACGCACAGCTCGGACAACTAAGTTATGCACGCATAGTGCGCATCGCCATTGTGCCTGAGCTGCATCATCAAGGGTTGGGCCATTTATTGTTGTCCTTTATTGAGGAAGACTTAAGGCAGTCGCAGGTAGCGGTTATTGGTACTAGCTTTGGCGCGCATGCAGCGCTGCTTGCGTTTTGGCAATCGGCCAACTACCACACTATCAAACTAGGTAGTAAACGCGACCATGTCAGTGGCGAACATAGTGTATTAATGGTAAAAAGTCTCAATAGCCTCGGTGCTTCGAGTGTTGCGACTCTGAGTCAGAGCTGGTGCCAAGATATGCCACTGTTGCTAAGCCACTGCTTTAATGACATAGCACCAAAGTTAACATTACAGCTGTTAAAAGAAGCGCCAACAAGGCCACTCACCGAAGCGGACAGGCTTTGTCTAACTCGCTTTGTGAATAATGAGATACCATTGAACCTATGCTACGGAGCCCTGTACCGCGCAATCGCAGGTAATTGGTCATTGCTGTTCAACGTGGACGATGAAGCCCAAGCGCTTATCTTGCATACCTTAGGTATAAATAAGCGGGTGGTTGATTTGCAGCAAAGCAAAAAGCAGACTAATAAGGTATTAATAGCTTTAGCTTCACTAATACTAACCTAAGGATCAGCATGCTCAGTGCTCTACTGCTTTCGCTCACCCTTGACGTTGCAATGCCCGTGGCGACGAAGCAAAAGCAATCTCTGAGTTTGGGCATGTCATGTGCACTCACCGGCCCCGCACAAGAAATTGGTAAGGCACTTAAGATTGGCGCCCAACTCTACTTTGATAATCATAATAGACACAGTGATACCATCATCAACCTGACGGTCTTGGATGATGGTTATGAACCAATTAATACTGTGGCCAATACCCATGAGTTCATCACACAAAGAAAGGTCGATGCCCTGTTTGGCTATATGGGGACACCGACTACTGCAGCCATCGTCGATTTAATTTCCAAACACCAAGTCCCGCTATTATTTCCCTACTCTGGAGCAGCTTTTCTGCGCAACCTAGAAACATCCAATGTTATTAATCTGCGTACTAGCTACGACGATGAGGCTATGGCTCATGCCCAGTACTTTAAAGATCGAGGTGTAAAAAGTGTGGGGATAGTTATTCAGGCTGATGAGTTTGGTCTCGAAGCAGGGTCTAGCACCCTAAAAGCACTAGCCAGCAAAGGGTTAGCTGTTAAACAAACGGCACGATTTCGGCGCAATACACAAGATTTAGCCATCGCGCTAAAGAAGCTTTTGCCTCTGCGTCTTGATGCCATCGTGTTGATAGGAACCTACGTTCCGGTTGCTGAGTTTATAAATACCGCAGCAGAACAAGGGCAGGAACCTTGGTTCGCGGCAATGTCATTTACTTCCGAAAGTGCATTACGGCCTCACCTTAAGCAAAGCTCTCGAGCTATAGTCACAGAGGTAGTGGCCGACCCTAACACGTGTCAGCAACCCCTATGTGAAGCCTTTCGGCGGGATTTCTCCGCCGCAGGCATGAGTAACGCCAATCGCTTACATTTTGAAGGTTACTTAAATGCTTATGCGATGACACTGATTGCTGAATTCTGCCAGCAAAGGCAAGCCCCTATGTCATCCTGCATTGCTCAAAATGGCGCACTCATCAGCTCTCAAGATCCACAGCTTGCAACACTCTTCAAGCTTTCAAAGCCCGTTGGTGAGAATAGTTACATCGTTCCACTTAATTAACTGTATTTGCTGGTTAAAAAGTCTATCTAGACTAAGCTTTAGAATAACGATTGCGGGCAACTCTTAGACTTTTATGGACTTTGTTAATTTTCGTATTGGCGCTAAAACCATCTCTTTAAAGATCCTTGATATCTTACTCACTGAGCGTTACGACGATAACCTCACCAGTCTTCCTAATGAGCACAAAGCGTTTCTAGGGGTTAAAGACTATATGGATATACCAACACCGGTATTCGATTTAGGTATTATGCTCAATGGTATCTCCACGAAGCAGAGTAATGCAAACTTGGCGCATAAGTTGGACCAGTTTATTACATTAAATAAAACGTGGTTTACAGCGCTGGAGAACGCCGTAGAAAATACCCAAGCCATGACCAACGAGTACGACGATGATATTCGTCAGTTTGTGCGCTGGTACCACAATATGCACGCCCACGACAGTGACCTAAAAGATATCCTACAGCGCTTAAGTGACAGCCATCAGCGTCTATTAGAGCAAGCTAAATTGGTGCGCACTGCCACACAAGAACAAGGGCGTGAAATATTGAGCTATGAAAAGCATCACAGCTTTGCTCACCTCAATCGCTTATTAGAAACCGCCAAAGATCAGATCTTATACAACTATAAGCCTATCATCGTTTTTACCACTAAAGATGGTCTAAACCCCTATATTGGTTTGCTTATAGACAGAGTGGAAGACAGTATCAGTGTAGAGCAAGATGATATTAAGTCATTAAGTGAATTAACGTCGGTTGGGTTCAATATAGATAATGAAACCAAACATATGATGGCCGGATTAATAAAGCTCGGCGATAGTCACTCAGTGATCATAGAGCCCAGTGCTATTTTTAGGCCTGAACACCTTTCTCACAGTCCAGAAGAAACGCCCGCATATGGATTATTCTGAACAGTAGAGGTTTATCCTGGCTAGGTTGCTGTGTTGTCGGTCAGGATTTTTCCCTGATTGGGATAATGCAAGGCTAAAGCCTTGCCTACGGGTGAGGGGCTCTGCTGTTGTTTAGTTCTGTTGTGGGTCAGGATTTATCCTGACTAGGGTGCTGCAAGGCTGAAGCCTTGCCTACGGGTGTGGGTCTCTGCTGTTGTTTGGTTGTGTTGTGGGTCAGGGTTTACCCTGACTAGGGTGACGCAAGGCTGAAGCCTGGCCTACAGGCATAAAAAAACCCGCTGCACTAATGCAACGGGTCTCTCTAATTAGGAGCCTGGTGATGACCTACTTTCACATGGGCGAACCCACACTATCATCGGCGCAGTTCCGTTTCACTTCTGAGTTCGGCTTAAACAGTCACATACAAACCACTTTGGCGTTGTATGGTTAAGCCTCACGGGTAATTAGTACAGGTTAGCTTAACGCCTTGCAGCGCTTCCACATCCTGCCTATCAACGTTGTCGTCTTCAACGGCCCTTTAGTGGCGTTTAACGCCAAGTGAGAACTCATCTCGAGGCTCGCTTCCCGCTTAGATGCTTTCAGCGGTTATCGATTCCGAACGTAGCTACCGGGCAATGCCTTTGGCAAAACAACCCGAACACCAGCGGTTCGTCCACTCCGGTCCTCTCGTACTAGGAGCAGCCCCTCTCAATTCTCAAACGCCCACGGCAGATAGGGACCGAACTGTCTCACGACGTTCTAAACCCAGCTCGCGTACCACTTTAAATGGCGAACAGCCATACCCTTGGGACCGACTTCAGCCCCAGGATGTGATGAGCCGACATCGAGGTGCCAAACACCGCCGTCGATATGAACTCTTGGGCGGTATCAGCCTGTTATCCCCGGAGTACCTTTTATCCGTTGAGCGATGGCCCTTCCATTCAGAACCACCGGATCACTATGACCTACTTTCGTACCTGCTCGACGTGTCTGTCTCGCAGTTAAGCTGGCTTCTACCATTACACTAACCGTACGATGTCCGACCGTACTTAGCCAACCTTCGTGCTCCTCCGTTACTCTTTGGGAGGAGACCGCCCCAGTCAAACTACCCACCAGGCACTGTCCGCAACCCCGATTCAGGGGCCAACGTTAGAACATCAAACATACAAGGGTGGTATTTCAAGGATGGCTCCATGATTACTGGCGTAACCACTTCAAAGCCTCCCACCTATCCTACACATGTAGGCTCAATGTTCAGTGCCAAGCTGTAGTAAAGGTTCACGGGGTCTTTCCGTCTAGCCGCGGGTACACAGCATCTTCACTGCGATTTCAATTTCACTGAGTCTCGGGTGGAGACAGCGTGGCCATGGTTACACCATTCGTGCAGGTCGGAACTTACCCGACAAGGAATTTCGCTACCTTAGGACCGTTATAGTTACGGCCGCCGTTTACCGGGGCTTCGATCAAGAGCTTCGACAAAGTCTAACCCCATCAATTAACCTTCCGGCACCGGGCAGGTGTCACACCGTATACGTCATCTCACGATTTAGCACAGTGCTGTGTTTTTAATAAACAGTCCCAGCCACCTGGTCACTGCGACCCACTTCAGCTCCAGACGCAGGTCCTTCACCTAATGTGGGCGTACCTTCTCCCGAAGTTACGGTACTATTTTGCCTAGTTCCTTCACCCGAGTTCTCTCAAGCGCCTTAGTATTCTCTACCTGACCACCTGTGTCGGTTTAGGGTACGATTCGATATAGACTGAAGCTTAGAGGCTTTTCCTGGAAGTATGGCACCAACAGCTTCCACTCCGTAGAGTGTCGTCTCGACTCTCAGCCTTA
>NZ_JAKRFV010000029.1:0-37075 GCF_022347945.1 Pseudoalteromonas sp. MM17-2
AGCGAGGGAATAATCTCGTTGAGTTCGTTTGCTATTTGATTTCATTACACTCTCCAAATTAAGTTTGAAAAGTGTCAACGCTATTTAGGACGGGTCAACGAGCACAAAAAAAGCCGCTCTTGAGCGGCTTTTCTTTATTATTGAAAGCTTACACTACGCCGCGAGGTAGGCGACAGTCGTGATCTTTCTCTGCCAGTTGCTTAATCCAAAGCTCTTCTGCGGTGTAACCTTCTTCATTAGGTTTAGCCACAGTGAATGCTGCTTTCTTCTCAGCTGGTTTTGCCTTAGGAGCGGCTTTCTTAGTCGTTGTTTTCTTGCTCGCTTTGGCCGGTGCTTTGGTCTCTGCTTTGGCGACTTCTTCTGTTTTACCAGAAGTGAGTTCTTCAGTTAGCGCAGCTACATCGGCAAGGCGCATGTTCTTTCCGCCGTCAATGCTATACCAGCCAGGCTTAGTGGTGATTTCTGGCTTTTTGCCGTGGGCTGCTTCATAGGCAGCTTCAAAAGCAGCTAACACTTCTGTTTTGTCTAGTTTACTCATCAAAAGGTCCTAGTCGTTAACGCAGGTTAATTTTATTACAAGTTTATAGTTATACCCATTTGCGCTGAGTTTTTCAATTTTTTGTGCCTAAACACCGAATTTTCTTTATTTTTACCGGTGTTCACGGGACAATTTGGGAATATTTGTGGTTAACAGGGGGTAATATGCACCGTAAAGAGCTCGCACAGATCCTTGAACAAACATTAATGGTACAGCCAATCAAAGATTTTTGCCCCAATGGGCTGCAGGTTGAAGGGCGTGCGCACATCAAAAAGGTGGTCACGGGTGTGACTGCAAGTCAGGCACTGGTTGATAAAGCCGTGGCCCTCGAAGCTGATGCATTAATTGTTCATCATGGCTATTTTTGGAAGGGTGAATCACAAGCCATTACCGGTATGAAAAAGCGCCGCATTGAGGCGCTGCTCAGCGCCGGTATCAATCTGTTTGCGTATCATTTGCCTTTGGATATCCACCCCCAGCTAGGCAACAATGCGCAGCTAGCACAGTTGTTGGATATTGAAATTCAAGGGCCCATGGAAAGTGGCCCAAGTAGTGTGCCGGTGTGGGGGCGTTTGCGCACGCCGCTGTCTGGGCAGGCTTTTGCTGATAAAATTGCCAATGTCTTATCCCGAACGCCGCTGGCTTCAGTGGTACGCGATGAGGTAATTGAAACTGTTGGATTATGCACCGGCGGCGGGCAAGGCTATATAGATTTGGCTGCGAGTCTGGGGCTGGATGCGTATTTAACCGGAGAAGCTTCGGAGCAAACTATTCATAGCTCCCGAGAGCAAGGAGTGGATTTCTTCGCAGCTGGGCACCATGCCACTGAGCGCTATGGCGCCAAAGCCCTAGGTGAATTCTTAGCGCGTGAGCATCATCTGGATGTCACCTTTATCGATATTGATAATCCAGTATAGCGACGGTTATTGCTGCGCCAGCATGTTGTGCAACAATTGCTGCAAGAGATAGCGGCGGTCGGTGGCGCTGTAGCGTGCCTGCAGATATAAAAACATGGTTTGGGTGTCTGTGTGCTCTCCTAATGTTTGCCAGATACTATCAAGATAGTGAGTTGTTAAGGTCTCGGGAATGGGCAGCGGCTGCTTAGCAAACCCCAAGGCAAGCAGCTGCGCGAGTTTATCGTTGGCCTCACTAAAGTGTTGCTCAATGCGTTGCAGCTCCTCATTGAGTTGCTGCTCTGCTTTACTCAAGGTGGCGGCAACGAAAGCCCGTTTGCCTTTACGTTTACTGCGACTATGGCTTTGTACGGATGGATCTTGATAGCCATCGTCGCAGGCTTCAATCAGCCCGCGCAATGAACTCAGGGCACTGACTAAAGGGCTGCGCAAAGGTGCTAGCTTGACTTCCGTATCTTTCAGCCATTGCGCAGCATCAACAACATAGCTGGACTCCTGCGCCAGGTATTTGTCACTGAGTGCGGGTAACAACATTAATTGTGTGATAATGGTTTCTTTGAGAACGGATTGCATGGCCGTTACTCCGGCATCAGCTTGTTCTTGGTCTGGCCGTTCTCAATGCCTGTGGCCCATTCTAAGCCCTCTTCACGAATGGTAATGTTAAGACGGATGCTGTTCTGAGGTGTGGCGGTTTCTTTCACCTCGGAGCTGACCACGCTGGTTTTTATCGTAGGTGGAGTGGAGCGCGATTTTAAGGCGATAGCGGAAACATTGTGACGCACCTGCTTATTCACCGCACTGAGACGCTCAAATGGTACTTCTTTATCGGAGCCGCTTTTTTTCAGGGCTTTTTGAAATGCTTCGTCAACGGCTCTGACCATACTCTCTTTGCTGATCCGCACATCTCCGTTACGTTGGCGCTCTGTTACTTTATCCAATGCGGCACGGGCTTCTCTGTCGAAATTATGTTGAAAGCTTTTCGTACGACTGAGAATATCTTCGTCATCGAGTGCTTGGTTAAAGTGGCTCATCAAGGCTTTGTGAACATTGGCGGGGCTGTCTAATTCGGCATTTTTAGCCGGAATGTGCTGATTTATGGTCAATGGCATATCTATGGTCAGCTCAGGGACGCGCACCCGAGGTAGACTCATGCCCTCAAGTAAGGGGTGATCTTTGTAATATTCGGCTACGGCAGCTGTTTCTTCGTCGGCAAGGCGGCGTGCGTGCACTAAGCTTATCATCAGCGATCCTAGCACCTCACTTAATTCACTCATGGCGTTTCCCTCTTAGTGAGTTAGATAAGGGGGCGCAGCCTAAGGCTTTGCCCCCTATGTTAGTTAATGTGGCGTTATGCCGCCGATTCCACTTCAGTAATAGAGTTCTCTAAAATGCCTAACAGTTTCTCCGTTCCCGCTGGAAGCTCGTCTTGAACGGCACGAACATTAACAGACAGGCTGTAGGTACGCTCAATTTTCGATGAGCTTGAGCTCGACTTCTTGTACGAGTAGCTGGCGCTGAGTTTAGCTGATACTGGCCCCCAACCTGCTTTCACCGAGAGCTTACTATTGAGCTCATGAGAGGAGGAAGTACTGGACTCCTGCACTGAGTTTATCTTTGCGTTAAAAGCAATAGTGGTCTCTTCAACGCGAATAAATGGAATGGGTAACATGGTTAAGATGGGTACGGTAAGGTCGAATTTCTTCGGCTCTGTGCCGGTCACATTACCATCTCCATCTCGGGTTTCTACGGCCTTCATATAACTGAAGGTGATCATGGTGGGTTCATTGCTGTCAGCGTCAAAGCCGACAGATTTTATAAAATCTACCGAGGTCTGAGCCGATTGCGCTTGAGCGCGTACCACAGCATCAAGGGGGCCGCCAATCATAGATTTAAAATCAATACTCGATAGTTCGTCGCCAATAGCCATACAAATTCTCCTTTTTTTACGGCGCGGTTGAGGCTCGAGTTACACTGCCTACTCGAGATAGGTGTGTATAAAAAACACACAAGATTTATAGTGTATAAAAGGCAAGAGTGATAGTTAGTTTGTTAACTTTATTTTTACCTTTGTCCCTGTTAATTTCTAAGTTGTTCTTTTTAAGGGACTAAAGTGAAGGGGCTGTTGAAATGGTCAGAGCAGTGCGTCTGTGTGCAATGGGGCCAATTGACCAATCAGCCCCAGCCTTTGCTATTTACGCGTGTTATTTTGTTTACAGGTATTCAAGAAGTGGCGATAGACAGGGTTATCTTTCATTTCTTTTTTCATGGCCAAGTACATGGGGCGATTAAGACCCAATGCACCAAGGGGAATAGATTTTATTAACCCTTGCGCTTCATAGGGGGTAACAAGCCAATCAGGTAGCGCAGCAACACCCATGCCGGCGCTCACTAATTGGAAAATAAGCAAGCCTTGATCAACGCTTTTCAAGGTGCCATCAAAACGCGCGTTTTGGATAAAGTGTTTGAAAATATCTTGGCGCTCGCGAGGAATAGGGTAGGAGATAATGGTTTCGTCTTTTAAATCCAGCGCCGTGACATAAGCTTTATTAGCCAGCTCATGGTCGGGGGCAACGATCAGCTTGAGCTTAAAATCGAATAAATGCACGTACTCTAGGCGCTCTGGGTCACGTATATCCGAGGTTAATACCAGATCTAAATCGCCCTCAAGCAGCTCAGGAATAGCGTCGTAACTAAAACCACGTTCGTAGTCCACGTGAATGTCGGGCCAAAAGTTATTAAACTCTTTAATTGTCGGTAATAACCAGTGAAAACAGGCGTGGCACTCGACGCTCAAGCGTAATTGCGAAATTGGCTGATTTAAGCTCTCTTTCAAACGGCATTTCGCCGCTTCAACTTTTGGTAGTACATCATGCGCAAGCTCTAATAGCAGCATGCCTTGTGGTGTAAATCGTACCGGGTGGGTTTTACGCTCAAACAATTGGCAATCGAGTTTGTTTTCTAAGTCTTTGATTTGATGAGAAAGTGCAGATTGAGTTAAAAACAGCTCACGTGCGGTATTCACTAAAGAGCCGGTCTCTTTCAAGGTGGAAATAGTCTTGAGGTGTTTTATATCTATCATCTTTAGTAAATCTCATAAAAATTGTGAGCGGTGCTCAACGTGAATACAGTTTACTGCATCGTAATAGACATTTCAAAGTCTAGACGTCCATAATTGATGTATAAAATGTAAACGCAAAGCTAACCATAGATAAATTCCACTATAGCAACAAAAATGACAGCGGTGTCATCTAATTTGGCATTTACTTATAATTTTTAGCTATGAATAAAATTCACATTAATGGTGAGAAAGCTGCGGTTGCACAGTGGGGTAGAGAAATCTAATGTTTAGCCATCTATATAGCTAAACGAAGTTTTGTTATGGCATTAATACATAATCTTGGTTTCCCTCGAATCGGCAAGCAGCGGGCGCTTAAATTTGCCCTTGAGGCATACTGGGCAGGCACCATCGATCAGTCCACATTGCGAGCAAAAGGGGCTGAGATACGCAAGCAAAATTGGGCTTTGCAAGCACAGGCCGGTATTGAGTTGCTCCCCGTTGGTGATTTTGCATGGTATGACCATGTGCTCGCTACCACGGTAATGGTCGGAGCCGTGCCAGCGCGTCATCACAGCGCAGATAGCCACCCTCTCGATACCTTATTTCGTATTGCTCGTGGGCGAGCGCCCTCAGGGTGTGCCTGTGCCGCCAGTGAAATGACCAAATGGTTCGATACCAACTATCATTATATTGTGCCCGAGCTCAGCGCCGAGCAGCGCTTTTCGCTGACTGATTCAGAGTTATTTACCCAGGTCAGTGAAGCACAGCAACTAGGCTATACACCAAAGCCTGTGCTTATCGGCCCGGTGACCTATTTATACTTAGCCAAATGCGCCGATGAACCTTTTGACAAACTTGCGCTATTGCCTCAGTTACTTGAGGTGTATCAGCAGATATTGGACAAACTTGCAGCGCAACAGGTTCAGTGGGTGCAAATTGATGAGCCTATTCTCGCTCTAGAATTGGATAGTGCTTATCGCCAAGCCTTGAAAGACAGTTTTACGAGTTTATCTGGCCACGGGGTGAAGCTGCTATTGGCCACTTACTTTGATAATGTCAGCCATCATCTTGATGATATTCAAGATTACGCCATCGACGGAGTACATTTTGATTGGCTGGCGAGCACGGTGGATATACAGGCTTTAGATAAGGCCGTAGGCAATGAGCGAGTGTTGTCCTTAGGGGTTGTTAATGGACGTAACGTTTGGCGTGCGGATTTATCCTCGTTGCATGCACAATTACATCCTATTGCTGATCAGCGGGGCGAGAGGTTGTGGATAGCCCCTTCATGTTCATTGCTTCATACTCCGGTAGATTTAGAGCAGGAGCAGCAGCTCGACAGTGAACTAAAAAGCTGGTTGGCTTTTGCAACACAAAAGTGTCAAGAGCTGCAACTGTTACGTCATGCACTGCATAGCAGCGACACCACTGCCATTGATCGCTACAGTGCTGCGGTTAAGGCTCGGCAAAGCTCAACGCGAGTGAATAACAAGAGGGTGCAACAAAGTGTTGCGGCGCTCAGTGCGCAAGACGCACAGCGACAAGGTGCGTTTTCTAAGCGCTCGAAAACCCAGCGCCAAGCCTTGCAACTGCCACTATTACCGACCACCACTATCGGATCTTTTCCGCAGACCCAAGCTATTCGCCAAGCGCGGCGGGATTTTAAAAATGGTACTTTAGACTCCCAGGCGTATCACACGCAAATGGAAGCTGAAATTCGCTACGTCATTGAAGAGCAACAAGCGCTTGGTTTGGACGTGCTGGTGCATGGAGAAGCTGAGCGTAACGATATGGTCGAGTATTTTGGTGAACTGCTCGAGGGCGTATCCTTTACTCAGTTTGGCTGGGTGCAAAGCTACGGCTCGCGCTGTGTGAAGCCACCGATCATTTGGGGTGATGTGGCCCGTTCGCAACCAATGACTGTGCATTGGAGCCGCTATGCGCAGTCACTTACAAAAAAACCGGTGAAGGGCATGTTAACTGGGCCGGTGACGATTCTATCTTGGTCTTTTGTGCGTGATGACTTAGACAATCCCACTATAGCCAAGCAAATCGCGGTAGCGCTGCGTGACGAGGTTGTGGATTTGCAAAATGCGGGCATTGGCATTATTCAAATTGATGAGCCTGCTTTTCGTGAGCGCATGCCGTTAAAAACAAGTCATTGGCAAGATTACTTGGATTGGGCGACTTATGCATTTCGCGTGGCTGCCAGCGGCGCCGAGGATAAAACTCAGATTCATACCCACATGTGTTACAGTGAATTCAATGACATTATTGGCGCTATTGCTGATATGGATGCCGATGTCATCACCATTGAAACGTCACGTTCTCATATGGGGTTACTGAATGCCTTTGAACACTTTGATTACCCCAATGAAATAGGGCCGGGTGTGTATGATATTCACACTCCTAATGTGCCCGATGTTGCGTCGATAAAGACCTTAATTCACAAAGCTGCACAGAAAATACCTGTTGAGCGATTATGGGTTAACCCTGACTGCGGTTTGAAAACGCGACAATGGCAAGAAACCCGAGCTGCGCTTTATAACATGGTAGAGGCCGCAAAGGAGTCACGACAAGAGCTGAACTAAATTAAGGTCACTGTAGCGGGGTGGGCCTAGGCACCCCCGCTCAGCCTAGGTATTACCCCGCAGATTGCTTTACTTTCCCTTGTATCCCCCCTAAGATCACACAAATTTTTCAGTGGATAAGAGCAATGACAAGTACCCCGCAACGTATTACCCTCACTCGTCCTGACGATTGGCACATTCACCTACGCGATGGTGAACAGCTAAAAGATACCGTGCGTGATGCGAGCCGCTATATTGGCCGCGCGATTATTATGCCTAACCTAGTGCCACCTGCGACCTGTACCGAGACGGCATTAGCCTATCGTGAACGGATCATGGCGGCAGGTCCTAGCGCGCAATTTGAACCATTAATGGTACTTTATCTCACTGATAACACCACGCCTGAAGAAATTCGTAAAGCGAAAGCCAGCGGTAAAATTGTCGCGGCTAAATTGTATCCTGCTGGCGCGACGACTAACTCGGCTTCAGGGGTGACGGATGTTGAAAACATTTATCCTGTGCTTGAGGCAATGCAAGAAGTTGGCATGCTGCTTTTGGTTCATGGTGAGGTGACCGACTCCAGCATCGATATTTTTGACCGTGAAAAAGTGTTTATCGAAACCAAACTGAAAAAAGTGGTCTCTGATTTTCCTGAGTTGAAAGTAGTGCTCGAGCACATTACTACCCGCGATGCCGTGGAGTTTGTGCGCTCAGCATCAACCAATGTGGCAGCAACTATTACGGCTCATCACCTACTATATAACCGTAATCATATGTTGGCTGGTGGAATTCGCCCGCATTACTACTGTTTACCGATTCTTAAGCGTAATACCCATCAACAAGCCTTGATTGAAGCGGCTACCAGTGGCAGCGCGAAATTCTTTATGGGCACCGATTCGGCACCGCATTTAAAAGATAAAAAAGAAGCATCCTGTGGCTGCGCCGGTGCCTATACCGCCCATGCTTCATTGGAGCTGTATGCAGAAGCGTTTGAGCAAGCCGGTGCGATGGATAAACTAGAAGGCTTTGCCAGTCATTTTGGTCCTGACTTTTACGGCCTTGCGCGTAACAGCGATACTATTACGTTGGTGCGTGAACCCTGGAAAGTGCCTGAAAGTTATCCACTTGCCGATGACAAAGTGATCCCTATCTGCGCCGGTGAAACACTTAACTGGCAGGTTAAGGACTAAGAGTTTAAAGCCCGGTTTGATACCGGGCTTTTTATTGGCTATCCCGCCATGCGATGTCAGCTGCGCTGTTACTTTGATCTGCGTCAATAGCTGCTTCGCTGAGACGGTTCTGCGGACAATTGTCCTTATGAATTATGGTGGCTTTGACTAAGCTCTGGCGCTAAAATTAAGCATGTTTTTCGTGCTTAGCGCTACAACGAACAGGTGAAATTTACCATGCACTTACCTACAGTGGACTATCAGTCGCCCAACGCTCCAGCTGAATTTGTCGAGTCTCTTCGCAATACCGGCTTTGGGGTATTGACGAACCATCCGATCCCGCAGTCTTTAGTGGAATCAATTTATGAAAATTGGCAGGCTTTTTTCAACTCTGAGCAAAAGCACGAGTTTTTATATGATAAGACTACACAAGACGGATATTTTCCACCGGAAGTAAGTGAAGTAGCCAAAGGCTTCAATGTTAAAGACATTAAAGAGTATTACCACGTTTACCCTAAAGGTCGCGTCCCGGCACAACTAGAAGAGCAAATTCGTGAGTATTACCGACTTGCTAATGAGTTTGCTAGCGAGCTATTGAGCTGGGTGCAAGCGCACGCACCAGAAGAAGTACAAAAACGTTTTTCCATTGATCTTAAAGACATGATCAAGGACTCTGAGCAAACCTTACTGCGTATACTTCATTATCCGCCAATGACCGGTGACGAAGAGCCGGGTGCTATTCGCGCGGCGGCGCATGGCGATATTAACCTATTAACGGTTTTACCTGCAGCGAACGAGCCTGGCTTACAGGTGCAAACTAAAGAGGGTGGTTGGTTAGATGTGCCAAGTGACTTCGGTAATCTGATCATCAACATTGGTGATATGCTGCAAGAAGCATCAGGTGATTACTTCCCTTCGACCATTCACCGCGTTATTAACCCGACGGGGAAAGCGTCAACGAAATCACGTATTTCACTGCCACTGTTTTTGCATCCGCGCCCGGATGTGGTGCTCTCCGAGCGCTATACAGCAGATAGCTACTTACAAGAGCGTTTACGAGAGCTTGGCGTAAAGTAATTGGAAAAAGCCCGCATTAGCGGGCTTTTTCGTTATAGGGTGTTTAACAAGGCGCGGGTAGCGAGGCCGATGGCCAATGTTAAGGTGACACTTAATAAGGTGCCCAGCATCACGTATTCGGTCAGGTGCTTTTCTTTGCTATTGGTCAAATCGCCAAAGCGAAACACCGATTTAGCCGCTAACACAAAACCGACACCAGCGAGTTCATCAATCAGTACAAAGGTGAGCATCAGCACGCGCTCAAGTACGCCAATACTATGGCCCGCCTGTGGCAGCTGTTGCTCATTATGGCTACAAGGTAGCTGCCAGCGTTCCAATAACATGCGAATAGCCACGGAGCAGGGGTTTAAAACCAAGGCATAGGCAAGCAGCGTTACCCATAATGATTGTGTACTCAGCCCCTGACTCGCCCATTGTGTGAGGGTATCTGCATCACTGAGCCACAGGCACAGCGAAATGATCACCATTATGTGTGCGAGCTGATCAACGACAAAGGGTATAATACCGCCTCGAGTATAGGACTTTCCTACATCAATGAGCCAATGGCTGAGCATAATACTCAATGTAGCCAGCAACACGCCCGGCCACTCTCCTAAGCCGTAAATGTGCTCCCACGCAATAAGCACGGTGGCCGATAACGCGCCGTGAACTAACACATGCAGTGCTAATTTGGTTGATTTATAGTGGTAAGTGTTGCGATTGTGCACCCAGTGCATTGGTTGCAAATAAAAATCGGCAATAAAGTGCGCTAATAATAGCGCCAGTAGAAGTGCTATTTGCTCATCCATAAGCATGTTCCTTTGCGGCTACGGCTATAAATTCATCAACGAGGTGGTAGTTGCCAGCGTTAAGTAGCTTGGTGGCGTTTTCTCTTGAAGTTTCAAGCTCTTTGGCTATGGTTGCATGGTCATTATTACGTAACCAATGGTACAAATACAAGGCTTGTGCTTGTTTGGCACTGGTGTGACTGATCAGGTTATCTATAAAGCGAATATTCAATACAAAACTTGGGCTCATGTCTATTTGGTGTAGACTAAGACGTAGACGCATATTTTTTATATTATCTAAGCCCGTCCCCGAGAGGAGTAGCGCTGGACCGGTGGCGGTTTTTATGTCTTTGCGGTAGTTATCTATCGGGCCCCATGCCTCACTAATGCGTGCGTCCAGAGCTCGGGCACGTAAAAACAACCGCAGCATAATGCTGGCTAGCAAAGGGGTGGGGCTTTGGCTAAGAATACATTGGAAGGCATCACCGCGATAAATGCTAAAGTCGCCATCGAAGCGTTCACAGATAGCGCGTAGCCCTTGCTCTAGGCTATATAATGCATTGTCATAGTCGTCACTGCTTAGCTTACGAGAGTCGACGAGATCACCGCTTAACACAGTGTAATAAGAAGGTGTTTGGGGCATAAAGGAACTCTCAATGGTTACATTCTGTTAAGTAACTAATTAAAGTTACATGTACTTAGGTAACTCAATATAGTTACATAAACCCGTTGATGCAAGGAAACACACGCAAGTCGAGCGGTAAGGCAGATGGTAGGAATTATTTATTCTAGTATTCTCGATTGATGGAACTAATGAATTCATATATGCTGATGTCTTAGCTATCCTGCTAGAATTAAGAAAAGACCAATAAAAACAAAGTAGTAACCTAGTGAATAGAATTAATTAGGGAAAATTTAAAAAAATTAATGACAACGCTGTCATTAATTGTGTAACATAATTTCAACATGGGTTGAGGAAGAGCATACGCGCTACAAAAACGATAAAGCGTATTTGCGAATACATTAACAAGGTTAGAGGTCGTACAATGATGGCGAAGAGTGCGAGTCAAGAGCAATTATTTATAGGCATAGATGGTGGGGGAACCAAATGCCGGGCGACCATTTACTCCGCCCAACGGGGAGTACTGGGTACCGGTTTGGGCGGCCCTGCAAATCCATTACATGGTCTTGAACGCACTTTAGAGTCGATTATGGTGTCTACTCAGCAAGCGATGCGTGATGCAGGCCTACGGCTAGAGAGCGTGCATCAATTAGTGGCTGGTTTAGGCTTGGCAGGGGTTAACCTACCCAGTCTATTTGAGAAAATCAGTGAATGGGAACACCCATTTCAAAAAATGTATTTGACCACCGACCTGCATACTGCCTGTATCGGCGCACATGAAGGCGGTGACGGGGCAGTGATTATTACCGGTACTGGCTCTTGTGGCTTTGCCTGTGTTAAAGGTCATAGTGTGAATTATGGCGGCCATGGATTTGCTCAAGGCGACAAAGGCAGCGGTGCATGGCTGGGTCTTGAAGCACTCAAGGCGGTGTTATTAGATTTGGACGGATTAGGTCCGCAAACTCGCCTGAGTGAGATGTTTAAATTGCATTTTAATGCCAGCTCAGCAATGGGAGTTGCAGAGCAAATGGCGGGTCAACCCTCAAGTAGCTACGCCAAACTCGCGCGTATGGTCATCGAGGCGGCTCATGATGGTGATATGGTCGCGCTCACCATAGTCAAAGACGGTGCGCGCTACATCAGTAATTTGGCTAAACGATTATTAGAAATTCACCCTCCACGTTTATCTATGATTGGCGGCTTGTCTGAACCCATGCAAAAATGGTTAGATCCTGATATAGCTAAACGTGTTGAAGTGCCTCGTCAGCCACCCGAGATGGGCGCTGTTTATTTTGCCCAAAATGCGCTGTTAGAAGAAGAACAAAAGGTCGCAATTAAATGAGTCAAAGTTTCCATGCTGAACGCCTATTTGACGGGCAGCGTTTTCATAACGATGTTTATTTTCAAAGTGTTAACGGTAAAGTGCAATTTATTGATGCACCCACCAGCGACCCTGTCACCGAACTTTCTGGGCTCGTAGTCCCCGGCTTTATTGATGTACAAGTAAACGGTGGTGGCGGCGCATTTTTTAATGCTGAACAAAGTGTTGACTGCCTAGCAAAAATAGCGAGAGCACATGGTCAGTTTGGCTCAACGGCCAATATGCCGACCTTAATCACAGATGACATCGCGATTATGCGCCGTGCCGCTGACGCAGTGGCTGAAGCGGTGGCAAAAAATACTCCGGGTATTTTAGGTGTCCACTTTGAAGGTCCGCATCTCAGTTTGCCAAAAAAAGGCACGCACAGCGAGCAGTTTATTCGCCCCATTAGCAATGAAGAGTTTGCGATTTACGAGCGCGATGACCTTGGTATTAAAATGGTTACCTTGGCGCCAGAAAATGTTAGCGCAGCGGATATTAAGCGTTTAGTCGCCATGGGTGTAAAGGTCTCTTTGGGCCACACCAACGCCGACTATGAAACCACGATGTCGGCCCTAGACGCTGGCGCTGATGGCTTCACCCACCTATTTAATGCTATGTCTGCCTTTACCTCACGTGAACCTGGGGTTGTCGGTGCGGCGCTGTGGCATGACAGTAGTTGGTGCGGGTTAATTGTTGACGGTCATCACTTGCACCCGGATTCGGCGAAGTTGGCAATTCGTACCAAGCAGCGCGGCAAGATAATGCTTGTTACCGATGCAATGCCTCCAGTAGGCACCGATGCCGAAGAGTTTGATTTTTTCGATGGCCGCAAAGTCTATCGCACCGGCGACCGGTTGAATTCCAGTACGGGCGAATTAGCTGGCAGTGTGTTGGATATGGCCAGTGCTGTGCGCAACACCGTAAATACATTGGATATCAGCTTAGCCGAGAGTCTGCGTATGGCATCACTCTATCCGGCGCAATACTTGGGCTTAGCACAATGCAAAGGTCGTCTCCTAAATGGTTTCGATGCTGATTTTGTGGCGCTGGATGAGCACCAACATGTGCAGGCCACCTACATAGGCGGCGTACGCCTTAGCCGCTGAGCACAGTGAACCCCTTATAAAACAGGCCGTCATGGAAGAGGTACGCATGGATACAGTGATGTAACAGTGCGCAGAAACTAACAGCGAGAAACTATGACAACACCTGATACCGGCAAAAAAAAACAACGCTTAGCCTCGTTAGATGCGCTGCGCGGTATGGACATGTTTTGGATTTTAGGCGGGCAATCTATTTTTGCCGCATTGTTCGTATTAACAGGTTGGCAAGGGTGGAAGGCATTTGAGGCTCATACAGTGCATTCGCAATGGCACGGTTTCACCTTTTACGACCTTATTTTCCCGTTATTTATCTTTCTCTCTGGTGTGGCCATGGGGCTTTCCCCGAAGCGGATTGATCATCTGCCGCTGGCCGAACGCAAACCTTTTTATCACAAAGCAGTAAAACGCCTGTTACTACTTAGTGCCTTAGGAGTTCTCTATAATCACGGCTGGGGCACAGGAATGCCAATGGCATTTGACGAAATTCGCTATGCCAGTGTACTTGGGCGTATAGCTATTGCTTGGTTTATCGCGGCGATGCTGGTATGGCATACCTCGTTGCGCACTCAAGCGATTGTCGCAGTCGTAATTTTGTTAGGCTACTGGCTCTGGTTGACGGTGTTGCCGGTACCCGGCGGCCACGGCTCGCCGCTGAGTCCTGAGGGAAGTTGGAATGCCTGGGTTGATCAACACCTATTACCCGGTATTACCTACCAAAACCGGCCTCTTGACCCAGAAGGTTTACTGTCAAATATTCCTGCAGCCGCCAACGCTATTTTAGGTGTCTTTGCCGGGCAATTAGTTGCTCAAGGTGCCACTCAAGGCCAATGGCGAGTAGCGGCGCAGCTGTTTGCTGCGGGGTTAGTCAGCTTAGCGCTAGGTTGGGGATGGGACAGTGTCTTTCCAGTGAATAAAGAATTGTGGACCAGCTCGTTTGTACTCGTTACTGTCGGCTGGAGTGCAATTTTATTGGCGGTGTTCTATGGCGTGGTTGATATTCTTGGCCAACGTAAAGCCGCTTATCCGTTTGTAATTATCGGCGCTAATTCAATTATTATTTACCTTGCTTCAAGCTTAGTGAACTGGGGCTACATCGCCAATAGTGTGTTTGGTGGGGTCGTGCGCTCTGTCAGTGAGCCATGGCAACCTCTATTTGCTGTCGTCGCCTTGTTAACAGTACAGCTGCTTGTCCTACACTGGATGTATAAACGTAAAATATTTGTCAGTGTTTAACCCTGTTGATGCTTAATAAATAACTAAAAAAGTGACATTTTTTGCTCACTTTTACTTTACAAATTAGGTTTTATAACCAATAATGACAGCGTTGTCATAATGGTGTAAACCTAATTACAGTATCCCGATTAGGTTCTGACCTATGATCAAGTTCAGATTGCACGGAAGGCTTGGTCATAGGTCCCATTTTTATCAACTATAACAACGAGCTAAACATGCAAATCGTGATTCTTAAAGATGCTACAGAGGTGGCCCGTTACGGCGCTGACCTATTTGTAGCCCAGCTAAAAAAGCAACCCGCTTCCACGCTCGGCCTGGCGACAGGCTCAACGCCAGTGGCGCTATATCAAAATTTGATCGAAAAAAATCAACAGGGTGATATCAGCTTTTCACAAGTCACTAGTTTTAATCTAGATGAATATTTAGGCTTAGACGGCTCTCATCCTCAGAGCTATCGCTTCTTTATGAATGAGCAGTTGTTTGACCACATTGATATTGCCAAAGAGCGTACCCATGTACCGCCGGGCGATGCCCAAGATCCGATTGCTGCATGTCAGGAATATGAAGCGCGCATTCTCGCAGCCGGTGGCATCGATATTCAGTTACTTGGCATAGGGCGCAATGGCCATATAGGCTTTAATGAACCCTCGTCAGGCTTAACCTCGCGGACCCGTGTTAAGACCCTAACGAAGGCAACGATCGATGATAATGCTCGCTTTTTTAGCGAGGATGAATATCAGCCGCATTTATCCATTACCATGGGCATAGGTACCATACTTGATGCCAAAAAAGTGGTGCTATTGGCAACCGGTGAAAATAAAGCGGCAGCCATCAAAGCCACGGTGGAAGGGCCGTTAACTGCCTCTTGTCCAGCTTCGGCACTGCAGATGCATCGCGATGCCGTTATCGTTATTGATGAAGCCGCAGCCAGTGAGCTTGCTGACGTTGATTTCTACAAGCATATAGAGGCTGAAAATCAGAAGTTATTGGCGCGCCTAGCAGCTAAGTAACATCATGCTAAATACCATTAAAGCCCAGCTCGGGCTTTTTTTGTATCTGTGTTAGAGGCGTTTATTAATGAGAACAGGCACAACCCCTTGATGGTTAATGTAACGATAAAAGAAGCGATGTCACTATCACCCGCATTACTCTGATTTTACTGAACTGTGATAATGTAGAACCATGTTGTCCTGAATTACTGCAAAACCATGCTGCAATACACCCAGCTGCCATTGGATAGGCACTCAAGCGAGCGTAAAGACCCTAACTGGCTGTTAAATAAACGCCCGCTGGGGCGTTATGTATTAATAAATACAGATCGAAATCTTTTCAGTATTGATAATCAAACCCCACTGTTTTTGAGCTATGAGCAAGTAAAAGACTTCGCCCCCGATAATGCGATTTATTTAGGTGAGCATCAATGCCAGCATTATTTTGCTCTTGATGTGAGTGAAACATTGCCTAACGACTGTGCTTTCGCCGAGGGTGAATTTGTCGATATCCGCCGTTATGGCTCGATAGTTGAGCCTGGCGCTGCTGCAATACTGGTACTTGCGCGAGGGCTGTGCCATTGGCATAAGACCCATCGCTTTTGTGGCCGTTGCGGCAATGAAAATATTCAAGCGGAGGCCGGTCATGCCCGAAAATGCATCAACCGCGATTGTCGTCACCTTACTTTTCCACGTACCGATCCGGCCGTTATTATGTTGGTGCATCATATGTTCAATGATGGTATCGAACGCTGTTTATTAGGTCGTCAAGCAAGCTGGCCTGAGGGCGTCTATTCCACCTTAGCTGGATTTGTCGACCCAGGGGAAACACTCGAAGCTGCTGTTGCCAGAGAAGTGATGGAAGAGGCGGGAATAGTCGTGCAATCGCCACGCTATATTGCCTCACAGCCATGGCCTTTTCCAAGCTCGCTGATGTTAGGCTATATGGCACAGGCAAGCTCAACAGATATCTTTATTGACCAAGACGAGCTCAGCGACGCACGTTGGTTCTCTAGAGACGAGCTAAAGCATTTTGGCACTTGGGGAGATGCGGGCACTGACTACAAACTTCCCCGCTGCGATTCTATTTCACGGTATCTTATTGATACTTGGGTTGCACAGAATGAGGAAAACAAATGAAAAAACAAACACAGTTGATAAGCTCTGGGCGAGATAAAAAGTTCACTCAAGGGGTTGTTAACCCTGTGGTACAGCGCGCCTCTACCGTGGTTTTTGATTCCGTTGCTGAGTTTAAAGACGCAGCTAAAAATCGCGGAAACCATGCATTATTTTACGGTCGTCGCGGCACCACAACACACTTTGCGCTACAACAAGCAATTGCTCAGCTAGAAGGTGGAGCCGGCTGTGCCCTTTATCCGTCGGGCGCCGCTGCCATCAGTAATAGCCTGCTATCTTTTGTCAAAGCCGGCGATCACATTCTGATGATGGATAATGCCTATGAACCTACCCGGGATTTTTGCGACAAAGTGCTGGCAGGGTTAGGGGTGACAACCACCTATTATGACCCGCAAATTGGCGCCGATATTAGTACGCTTTTCCAGGAAAATACTAAAGTGCTATTTATGGAATCCCCCGGCTCAATCACCATGGAGGTCCAAGATGTGCCCGCCATGGTGGCCGAGGCTAAGGCTCACAATATTATGACCATGCTGGATAACACTTACGGCAATGGTATGCATTTTCGACCCTTAGAGCATGGTGTTGATATTAGTATTCAGGCGGCCACCAAATACATAGTAGGTCACAGTGATGTGATGATGGGAGTCAGTGTTGCCAATGAGCAGCATTGGCCGGTGCTGCGCGAGCAGTCATACCTTTTGGGGCAATGTTGCAGTGCCGACGATGCATATTTGGCCTTGCGAGGGCTACGCACCATGGCTGTGAGGTTACAGCAACATGAGCGCAGTGCTTTGCAAGTAGCAAAGTGGCTACAGTCGCACCCATTAGTGGATCATGTTCGTCACCCTGCGCTGGAAAGTTGTCCGGGCCATGCGTTTTTCAAACGCGATTTTGATGGCAGTAATGGGTTATTCTCCATTGTAATGAAAGAGGGCACACAACAGGCCCTTGATGCTTTAGTTGAATCATTACACCATTTTAAAATGGGCTTCTCTTGGGGTGGCTTTGAGAGTCTAATTACTACCAACCTGAGCATGAAGGCTTTGCGCAGTGAAACGTCATGGCAGTATGGCCCGGTAGTGCGTTTGCATATTGGTTTAGAAGACGTCGATGACTTAATTGCCGACCTCAGCCAAGGGCTTGATGTGTACGCCAATGCTTTAGCCAATAAATAGCGTCAGACACATCTTTTTACAAGCGCTCATACTTTTGAGCGCTTTTTTCATTTATAGTAGCTACAAATAACTACAAATCAGGATATCAGGATGGATCCAAGGCGTATCTTCGAGCTGGTTAAATTTGAACTGGCGCGACACTTTCTTACCAAAAAGGCGTGGTTGGCGCTGCTTGCTTTTGCCTTAGTGTGGTTGATGATTTATCGCTACGGTATTTCTCAAGCTGTATCGGTGCTTTCAGACCCTAACTTTGAACAGTTTATGCTTGCCGCTTTTGGCAACCTCGGGTTACAGAGTTTATTGCACTGGCCTGATGCGGAAATGGCCGTATATTGGCTGATTGCCTTAGTCACCTTTCCTCTTTTCATTATTTATTTAACCAGTGATCAATTTGTTAGCGACAAAGAACGCGGCACGCTGCGGTTCATCGCTTTACGCGCCACTCGCGCTGAAATTCTATTAGGGCGCTATTTCGGTCATTGCTTAAGCGCCGCTGCGTTACTGGCAATTAGCATTATCGGCACGCTGATCCTCATTGCCTTTCGCGATACCAGTGCACTGGTCCCAGCTTTGGCACGCGCGCTGCAGTTTGAACTCCTCCTGTTGGTTAATCTAATGCCGTTTATTGCCTTGATGACGTTATTGAATACCATAGCGCGCTCATCACGAATGGCGCTTATTTACGTTATATTATTGTACACCATAGGGTTAATGGTACTGGCTATTTTACAAGGCCAGTTAGGGCTGCCGATGTGGTTGGATTACCTTATTCCCGGTGAGCCGCTAGATAATATCGCCACCGTTCGGCCCAGCCCTGTCACCGACATAGCTTGGCCATTATTGCAAAGTGGCCTGTTGTTAGCGCTAAGTTTTTATAAGTTGCAGCGGAGTAGTCTATGAGCCAGTTAATTTTAGCACGCGGCGTTAGCCACTATTTCGGCAGCAAAAAAGCGCTCGATAATGTTGATATTGAATTACAACCTGGAAAGCCCATTGCGTTAGTCGGCCCCAATGGCGCAGGTAAAACCACGCTGTTTAGCCTTATCTGCGGCTATTTGCAACCCAGTGAAGGCGAGATTAAGGTATTGGGACATCGTCCCGGCAGCGCCGCGTTGTTTGGTCAGTTAAGTGCCTTACCACAAGACGCGCTACTGGACCCCAACTTTAGTGTTGCCCAGCAATTGGCTTTATATGCCCGCCTGCAAGGTTTTAGCCAGCGCCAAGCAAAAATAGAAACACAGCGGGTGTTGGAACTGGTCAATCTCAAAGACACCGCAGACAGTCGCGCTAAAGAGCTTTCTCATGGCATGAAAAAGCGCATTTGTATCGCCCAAGCGCTGCTTGGTTCGCCGAAGTTGGTGATGCTTGATGAAGCAACGGCTGGTTTAGACCCCGCCAATGCAAGGGCTATTCGAGAGTTGGTCAGTGCGCTCAGTACCGAGACGACCTTTGTATTGAGCTCGCACGACTTATCGGAGCTGGAGCGGCTCTGCGACCGTGTTTTATACTTGCAGCAAGGGCGCTTGGCGACCCATCAATTGGACTCGCAAACCGAGCAGTTGGCGTATCTAACTCTGCAACTACGAGAGCAAAACGATCACGTTGCAGCGGCGTTACAGGCGCTTCCTCACGTAGTGAGCGTTGATAATAGTCAGCGTAATGAATTTGTTATTGGTTACAGCAGCGAGGGTCTCAGTGAGGCAATGGATATCGCCTTGCTAACGCTGTGCCATAAACAACAGTGGCGTTATCGCGCCTTGATAAACGGTCACACCCTAGAAAATCAATTATTCGCAACAGGAGCGTAGCAATGGGATTACTTAGTGGATTAATTGGCAATGCCAGTGAAGTAGATGAAGGGGAGTTAGACTCTTTACTTGAAGAGATACTTGCTCCAGGTGAGAACCTAGAAAAAGCGTATAAAGTGATCCGCGACTTATTCTTGTTCACTAACAAACGTCTGATTTTAGTAGACAAACAAGGTGTAACAGGGTCGAAAATGGAGGTGCTCAGTATTCCATTTAGTAAAATCACTAAGTTCAGTAAGGAAAGTGCTGGCCACTTTGATATGGATGCTGAACTGAAAATTTGGATAGGCTCTGATCCGAGTCCGTTGTGTAAGAACTTTAAAGCGGGTGACAACATTAACGAAGTGTATCGGATCCTATCTCGCTACGTTTTGTAAAAAACTGTACCTATATCTAACAAAAACTAACATTTATTTAAAACAATCAAGTGCTTAGTTAAGTTATAATTCATTTCAACAGCGCTAGAGTGGCGCTGTTTTAAAAAACTAGATATAGGGAAATCTATTTATGAAAAAACTATCCGTCGCCATCGCGTCTGTACTTTTCTCCGGTGCTGCCTTCGCACAGTCTTATCAATCAATCAGCAACCTTGAATACCTCAATGTAGAAAGTGAGGACAATGTTGCCGTAGATTCGATTTACTACTTCGCACCAAAGCAGGTGTTGGGCCCGCTTGATCAGTTTGAGTATATTAACAAAGAGTCAAACATCTTTGGTCGTATCTCAGACAATGATTATGCGACTGGCTACAACGTAGGCGGTGAATACTTCGCGGATCAATTCCTAGTAGGCGCGTCTTACAGCGTTGTTGACCCAGATGACTTCGACAGTGCTGATCAATACACACTAAGCCTTGGTTACCTAGTTAGCGACAACTTCTTGTTGAAAGCTGAGCGCGTAGACCCAGAGCACGGTGATGAAACTTACTTCTTCTCTGGCCGTTACGATCACGCTTTAAACAGCACTGATTACATCGGTTTTGAAGTGCGTATTGATGACGAGTTCGACCACCGTGAGCTTAACGGTAAGTACTTCAAAGACCTTAAGCAAGGTAACTACTTAACTGTTGAAGCACAGTACATTAACCGTGACGATGCGGACAACTACTGGCAGCTAGGTTCTAACTACTACTTCAACAAAATGACGTCAGTATTCGTTAACTTCGATGATGAAGACTTCTATAACTTTGGTGCGAAATACTTCATCGACACCAACTTCGCAGTATCTGCTGGTTACGGCAGCAACTGGGATGAGTCAAGCTATGATCAGTGGTTCCTAAAAGCAACTGCACAGTTCTAAGCGTTGAGCTAATTAATAAAAAAGCCCAGCATATGCTGGGCTTTTTTGTCGCTAATGGTTAATAACGCTTACCAACCACATTGACGACCCTTGTTTTGCTCATCTAGGTAAGCTTGTAATGGTGCAAAATAATCAAGGATAGCGGTTGCATCCATTTGCTCTTTACCTGTTACTTTTGCGAGCGCTTGTTGCCATGGCTGCGAAGAGCCCATTTCTAACATCTCGTTGAGTCGCTGCCCAGCTTCTTTTGAGTTATAGATGGAGCAACGGTGAATGGCGGCGTCATTGCCGGCAATCTCACACAGGCTACGATGGAAGTCGAACTGTAAAATATGGGCTAGGAAATAGCGAGTATAAGGCGTGTTTCCAGGCACGTGGTACTTGGCCCCCGGATCAAAGTCTGACTCAGAACGAGCGATGGGAGCACTGATCCCTTGATACTTCTTGCGCAACTGCCACCAAGCTTGGTTGTACTGCTCAGGGGTAATTTCTCCAGAAAACACCTGCCAACGCCACTGATCAACTAACAAACCAAATGGGATAAAGGCCACTTTATCTAATGCCATACGCATGAGTAAGCCAATGTCTTTAGATTCATCAGGGACTTCATCTAATAGACCAATCTCTTTTAAATACTCAGGCGTGACCGACAGCGCAATCGTATCGCCAATGGCTTCGTGGAATCCATCGTTGGCACTTTCTTGATAGTACAGAGGTTGCTGGTTGTAAGCGCGTTGGTAGAAGTTGTGCCCTAATTCATGGTGAATGGTGGCAAATTCTTCGCCGGTGCGCTGAATACACATCTTAATGCGTAAATCATCTTTACTATCGAGGTTCCACGCCGATGCATGACATTGCACATCGCGATCCTGAGGTTTGGTAAATAAAGAGCGCTCATAGAAAGTATCAGGTAGTGGTGCAAAGCCCATGGAGGTGAAAAACTTTTCCGCACCGCGCACCATCTCTAGCTCATCATAGTCATGCTGCGCTAGTAGCTCGGTTACATCATAGCCAGGATCGGCATTTTCAGGCGCAACCAAGTCGTAGATATTACCCCATTGTTGTGCCCACATATTACCGAGTAAGTGCGCAGGAATGGTGCCATCTTCAGGTAATTTATCTTCGCCATACTGCTCACCCAGTTTGGCGCGCACATGACAGTGCAGGGAGTCATATAAAGGCTTAACTTGGCCCCATAGGCGGTCAAGTTCAGTGGCAAATTCATCGGCGGGCATGTCGTACTTACTGCGCCACATTGCGCCTGTATCGGCATAGCCAAGCTCTTGCGCGCCTTCATTCGTTAACGTGACTTGCTGTTCATATAAAGGGCGCATAGGCTTAGAAATTTGTCGCCACCCTTGCCATAGATCTAACAACTCATTGTAGTCGCGACTCGATGCCATGGTTGCGGTCATCTCACCGAGACTTAAACATTGGCCATCATCTTTACAATACTCGCCTTTGCCATACAGACCATCGAGCTCAGCGACAATATTGGCCAGCTTCTCGGTTTTTGCTGCATCTTGTGGTGCCGGTAGCGTCAGTGCCAGTTTCAGTTTATCGAGCTTGCGACGGCTATCAGCGTCTAACTCCAGATCATCAAAACGGGCAGCCTCATTGGCTAAACGCACGATGGTTTCGGTTACTTCTTGGTTTGCGGCAGCTGCGAGCTGTGCCGTATCATGAGTAATAAAATTGGCGTAAATCCACGCGGCACGGCTACTTTTCTCATACAGCTTGGCTAACTGCTGTTCAGTGTTTGCTAAAAACGCTTTGGCATCAGCTGCTGTGAGTTTGTTGCTGCTTATTTTTGTTTCTGCAGCGCTCTCAGTGGGCTGAGTTGTGGTTGTGTCATTGCAGCCACTTAACCCTAAGGTTAGGGAGACCAAAACCGCACTCAGGCTCAGTTTAAATGGAAGACGTGTCATTATTTTTCCTCTAATTGTTATCGGCGATGGTGGGCATCGCTAACGCCGGCTAAATATAGCAGCGTACGCAGAGGGGGTAAATTATTATAGATAGTCAGAGCACTGGGCTAGTACATTGAAGGGATTGTAAATATTTGCCGTTCGTCCATACTGAAAAACACCCTTTACGGTATCAAGGAACACAAGATGATGTGGTTAGTTTTATTAATCATCGTAGCTGTGATCGTTATTTTCACAGTACGAGATATTCGCATGAGCATTGTTACTCGACCAGTTTTCAAATGGTTTAAACAAGCATTACCGCCGCTGTCTGCGACAGAGCGAGATGCCATGGAAGCGGGCGATATCTGGTGGGATGGGGAGCTCTTTCGCGGCAACCCCGATTGGCACCAATTGCACCAGTATGCAACCTCACAGTTAAGTGCTGAAGAACGTGAGTTTATCGATAACCAAGTCGTTGAGCTGTGCGCCATGCTTGATGATGAAACCATTACCGCACAACAGGACATGCCAGAGTCCGTGTGGCAGTACCTAAAGGATGAGGGTTTTTTCGCCCTGATTATTCCCAAAGAGCACGGTGGCCATGACTTCTCGGCATTGGCCAACTCAACCATTGTTGCCAAAATTGCCAGTAAAAGCCTAAGTGCTGCGGTGACTGTCATGGTGCCCAATAGCTTAGGGCCCGCTGAGCTTCTGCTTCATTATGGCACCTTGTCCCAACAACAACAGTGGTTACCTAAGCTTGCCAAAGGCGAAGCGCTGCCATGTTTTGCCTTGACCGGTCCAGAAGCAGGTTCGGATGCCGGTGCCATTCCAGATACCGGGGTTGTATGCAAAGGCGAATTTGCCGGTAAGGAAGTGCTGGGTTTACGTCTAAACTGGTCAAAACGCTATATCACCTTGGCACCGCGCGCGACAGTATTGGGCTTGGCCTTTAAAATGTTCGACCCCGACGGATTATTAGGAACAACAAAAAATATCGGTATTACCTGTGCATTGATCCCCACCGACCATCCTGGAGTCCGCACTGGCGACAGGCATAAACCCATGAATATGGGCTTTTTAAATGGCACCACAGAAGGGAAAGATGTCTTCATTCCACTTGAGTGGATTATCGGTGGTGAAGTGCAAGCAGGCAACGGTTGGCGCATGCTAGTGGAATGTTTAAGTGCAGGGCGCGGTATTTCATTGCCAGCGTTGAGCACGGCAACCGGGCACTTGAGTGCGCGCACCAGTGGCGCTTACGCGGCGCTAAGGCAACAATTTGGTGTCGCGATTGGCGAATTTGAGGGTATACAAGAAGCCCTCGCTCGCATCGGCGGATTAACCTATCAATTGGAAGCTACGCGGGTCTTGACCGCAACGGCGATAGACCAAAAATTAAGTCCGTCGGTGATCACCGCCATCGCTAAGTATCATATGACCGAGATGGGCCGCCAAGTGATCAACGATGCCTTGGATATACACGCCGGCAAGGGCATTCAAATGGGCCCCAATAATTATCTCGCCCATTGTTATATGGGCACACCGGTATCGATCACCGTAGAGGGAGCCAATATTCTTACCCGGAATCTGATGATTTTTGGGCAAGGCGCGATCCGTTGCCACCCCTATGTGATTGATGAAATGGTTGCTGCAGGGCTTGATGATGAAGAGAAAGGGGTGCGTGAGTTTGATCCGCTGCTTTGCCAGCATATGTTATACAGTGCTGGCAATGGCGTTATGTCGTTCGTTCATGCGCTCAGTGGTAGTTACTTTGCCAAGGCGCCCGTCGGTGGAGCGACAGCCAAATACTACCGCTATCTAGGGCGCTTCTCTAGAGCACTGGCATTTTGTGCCGATATTGCCATGCTCCGTTTCGGGGGCGATTTAAAGCGCCGGGAAATGCTGTCGGCTCGTTTGGGTGATGTGCTCAGCCACTTGTACCTCGCCTCAGCGGTACTTAAGCGTTACCAAGATGAGGGCCATCAACACGCGGATTTGCCATTTGTACAATACAGTGTTGAGCGTAGCCTCTATCTGTGCGCCAAAGCCTTTGATGAATTTATCTACAACCTTGGAAGCTGGCCACTGTCGTTGGCTGTTCGTACCGTGGTACTACCACTGGGCAATCATTTTAAAATGCCTAAGGATGAGGTCGCTAAGCAAGTTGCGCAGCATATGACTCGCAGTGGCGTCGTACGTGAGCGCCTCACGCATTTATGTGTGGTTGATGACAGCAATGGTACAGCGGTGCTTGATAAGGCTTTAGAAGCGCAACAACATGCAGCTCAAGGATATCGTGAGGTTCATAAGTTGCGTAAAAAAGGAGAGATTCAAGGGCTGACGATGATGCAGCTGATTGAAGATGCACGGGCTAAGAATAAGCTTAGCGCTGAGCAAAGCGAGCAACTGATTGCGGCTGAGTCACTAAGGCAAGAGGTCATCGCTGTGGATGTTTTTGCCGCACAAGAGTTTGAGTGATTAGAGACAATAAAAGGCCGCAAAAGCGGCCTTTTTTACTAACGACCGTAAGGGTCGGGGACAATCTCACTCACCAGCCAATCACCGCGTTCGCGGATCATCTTCACACTGCGCATATCATCGACTTGGTTGCCATGAAAGTGCCCGGTGAATACTAAATTGATGGTAGCGCGGTCACCATATTGCTGGCGAACACTCATCTCGGTACGGTCTAACTCAATGGTGACCTGATCATATTGTAAATTCACTAGGTTACGGGTGAATTGTGATGCCGTACCGTAGGAGCGCATAATACGCGCTAATTTGGGGGTCGCATATTGTGTGGCGCGCTCAAGGTTATCGTGGTTGTACAACGCATAGAAGTACTGAGTTGCCACGTAGCCCGGAGAGTTAGGATCGCCTGTAATATCATCGTCGTTTTGGCCGCAGGCAGTCAATAAAAGTATCAGAGCAAGAAGTAAAGTACGTTTCATTCCACTGTATTTAAGAAAGGCTATAAACTGGAATAAAGTGTGAGGGGCAATCGAAAATATGTAAAGAAAAAGGCGCTAAAGCGCCTTTTTTTCAGAATAAAGAATGGCTCTTGGCTTTACTGCTCAAGTTCCTGATCACTGAACTCACCAGCAAACAACGGACTTGAAAGGTAGCGCTCGGCAGAGCTTGGCAGAATAACCACGAAGTTTTTATCAGCATTCTCTGGCTTTTCAGCAAGACGCTTAGCAGCGACCACAGCAGCACCAGATGAAATACCGGCTAAGATCCCTTCGTTTTTCATTAGTTCATGTGCCATAGCGATGGCGTCATCATTACTGACTTGTTCAACCCCATCTAACAACTCTAAATCTAGGTTACCAGGAATAAAACCAGCACCAATACCTTGAATCTTATGGGGGCCCGGCTTGACCTCTTGACCTGCCATTGTTTGGCTGATCACTGGAGAATCCGTTGGCTCAACAGCAATAGATTGCACATTTAAGCCTTTCTCTTGCTTAAGATAGCGGCTTACGCCGGTGATAGTACCGCCAGTGCCGACACCAGCAATAAAGAAGTCGACTTTACCATCGAGTGCATCAAAGATCTCTGGACCCGTTGTCTCGAAGTGAATTTTCGGGTTAGCTGGGTTTTCAAACTGCTGTAACAGAATGTATTTATCAGGATCGCTGTCATGAATTTCTTTGGCTTTCTCAATCGCACCTTTCATGCCTTTAGGGCCTTCGGTGAGCACTAAATTAGCACCTAGCGCTTTGAGTAGCTTACGACGCTCCAAACTCATGCTGTTGGGCATGGTCAACGTTAACTTATAACCTCGAGAGGCCGCAACGAAAGCGAGGGCAATTCCGGTATTTCCTGATGTTGGCTCGATAAGCTCTTTATCTTTGGTCAGTTGTCCTGATTTTTCCGCTTCCCAAATCATTGAAGCACCAATGCGGCACTTGACGCTGAAACTCGGGTTGCGAGCTTCTACTTTGGCATAAACATTACCACCGGTAACACGGTTAAGTTTTACTAACGGGGTGTTACCAATGGATAGGGAGTTATCTTCGTAAATCTTTGACATATTCAATACCTAACGGGTTTGTCGCTGTATACCCTCACTTTACTCACTGTTTATGAAAACTAAAGGAAAGATTGGCTATATGATATAGCCAATCAGTTATAACGAAGAGGTATATAAATGAAGTTTCTTATATCACAAAATCCAAGCGTAACTGAATTTTGCAAACAGTGTACGATTATCTTTTTCCAACCGTGATAAGTCATCGTCCTGGTAGCCACTGTCTGAGTAACCTACAAACACCACAGACTGTGGATTGAGTTTATAAGAGTAGAGTAGCTGGGTGCTCAATGCTCGATAGCGCGCATCCACTTCTTTAACGTAGCTACTGGGCTCGCGCTCGATGTCGGTATAAATCATGGTTAAACGCAAAAAGCTACGTAAATTAAATTGATAGGTTAAGCGCAAGTCACTTAAATTAGCGCTGAAGATGTCCTCACCTGAGCGACGTTGCAAATCCTCGTAGGTGTGGCGCAAGCGCAGCGCTAGATGCGAATTGATATTGTAATTCACAGTGGGGCGAATACGCACAAACTCACCCAAACGGTTATTGGCCAAATCAACCTTATTACCTTGCGTCACATCGATATCAGCAACAACACCGGCGCTGGGTTTGATGGACGCAAATAGATTTATTTCGTTTTCGTTGAAGCGCGCACTATTACCGTCGATTGCTAAGGACGATGGATCGGCTCGTAACCCACGCCGCTCTCGACTAATAGTGCCAAGCTCTAGATAACTTTGCCAGGGGCCGTCAAGTGAAACAAAGCTTTGCGCCTCTTTTTCTATTAACTCGCCTGCTTGGTTGTGGGTGATATCCCAATCTGCATACCATCGGGCACGATTCCACCATGCGTCTTGCTCGGCGTACCAACGGTATTCACCACCGGTGGTAAACTTGTTGAAGTCAGTTTCACTAAGAAAGCCTAAATCCGCACGCAGTCCACGGCTGCGCATATGATAATTACCAAACAGGCTGTAGTATTTGGTGTCTCTATCCAAGCTTAAATAATACCCATAGCCATCATAGCGCTGCTCGTTCACACGTAACAAAGCTTCCGAATAACTGCAGTCATAGCGGCTTTCACAAGGTTGTGCGGGTGGTGTTTGGCAAGGTTCATCGGCATCACATAATTGCTCAATGAAGTCCTCACTATAGTCACTTTGTGATGCCAGAGCTTGCACCACCAAGGTGGTGAAGTCGTCAAACCGATATTTACTGTCGATGCTCAGCACTTCGTTGTGGTAATCGTCACTGCGCCTGAACGTCGAGCTGGCACCCAGGGAAAACGCACTGCTGATATCGTAACGATAGCGAAGCGCGCCGGCTTGTGAGTGTTGCTCTAAACTCACAACACGAGAACCTAAATTACCCGGTATAAGCACATTGGTTTGCTCATCGTTACTGATAAATGCGGCCACGGTATGGCCATTCTTGCTTCCGGTTAGTTTCGCTCCTGCGCCAGGCGCGGCGATATTTCGGGTATAAATTAAGTTTAAATTCGAAGCAAAATAGTCGGCATTGTCTAAAAAGAAGCTGCGCTTTTCTGGGAAGAATAAGCTAAAGCTTTCATTGACGTTGAGTTGTGCAACATCGGCCTCTACTTGTGAGAAGTCGGGGTTAACAGTGGCGTTGAGCGTTAAATCCGGGGTGATCCCCCATTTCAGGTCTAAGCTTGGTTCAATGTTATTGTCTTTTTGCCAAGGCTTTAAGGCCGCGTCATTGATGTCGCGTTGTTGCTGTTGGTTAAGCACCAAGGAGGGGACAACGGTGAGATTACTGCTTTGTTCGGCATTAGCAAAACCGTTCACTTGCGGCATTTGGCATATCCAGCAGTGATTACCATGGTCCAATTGCATACTTGAAAGGCGAAGGCGCTCATTTCGCGGATAAAAGCGCACTAACTCCATGGTCATGGCTTGGCTGCGTGGTGCGTCATCGAAGTTGAACATACGCATAGGTAAGGCTATTTCCACCTGGTATCCTTGAGCGGTGATATGGCCTGCGCTATCCCAAATGCCATCCCAGGCACTGTTTTCAGTTTTACTCAACTCATTTTCGATAGAGTCTTGTTGAACTCCAAGCGGATTGACAAAAAACTGATAGGCCAGCTTGGCACTGCCATAGGTGTCCAGTTTTATCCCTACTAAATCATCATCCCAAGCGCTATCACGATCGCGATAAAAGGCACGAATTTCCTCGGGGTGAGGGTCCTCGGCGATAAACCCTAAATAGAGGGTATCGTCATTTTCATAAATCAGTGCGGTGGTACTCACCGGTGATGGTTTATTTTCATAGGGCCAAGTGATGTTATTTACACTGATGCGCTTAGCCTGTTGCCATTGCGGCTCATCCAAGCGACCATCAATAGTCGCTGCATCAGCGAGGTAGGGAATATTGAGTGCCGGCTGTGCCGTTTCAGCCAATACAATAAAGGGATTAACGGCTATGGCTAAAACAGCAAGGCGACCTGCGAGAAAACGAGACAAAAGCACAACATGTCCAAGTGATTATTATTGATGGCGCTGTTGTAACAAGTTAGCAGGGTGTAAACAAAATATATTCGTTCAGTCGCGATTCAGCGCGACAAACCGCACAGGTGCTCAATGATTAGACACTTAGCTTTGTGCTCAGCGGTTTTTCCATACATCGATGACAAAAAATGTTAAAACAGGTGGCATTATTCATTACTGCTAAACCATCATGAAATTAATACTTAAATTGGTTGCTGGCATTGTCCTTGGAATGCTAATCGGCGCCTTTGCACCGGAGGCCGTAGCACGCGCTTTGTATACTGCCAAAGTGCTCATCGGCGAGCTGATAGGCTTTACCATTCCACTTATTATTTTATTTTTTATTTGTTCAGGCATCGCTGGGCTGCCCAAAGGGGCGAATCATTTACTTGGCCGCACAGTGGGGTTTGCTTATGGTTCGACGGTGGTAGCAGGGACCTTGGCAATCATTGTTATGACTTGGGCCGCCCCTTATATAAGTGGCTCAATCAATTTTCATGGCGGTGAAGAATCGGCTCTGAGCAGCTTTATCGATATAGAGATACCGCCGTTGATGGGGGTGATGAGTGCCTTAGTAGCGGCATTCGCCTTCGGCATAGGTATCAGTCAGCGCCAGCTGACACAACTACAACAAGTGGTTGATCAAGGGAAAGAAGTGATTGACGGGTTACTCTCGAAAGTCATCATCCCAGCATTACCCTTTTATATTGCCGGGGTGTTCGCTGACATGACCGTTGCCGGCACCGTTGCCTCAACATTGCAAACGTTTGCCGTTGTCCTTGCCATCGCTCTGGTTATGCACTGGGTATGGCTAAGTGTGCTGTATATTGGCACCGGATTATTGTTAGGGCGCTCACCTTGGATGTTATTAAAGAATATGTTACCTGCTTATTTAACCGCGCTTGGCACAATGTCCAGTGCCGCGACCATCCCGGTATCGCTTAAAGCCAGCAAAGATAATGGCGTGAAAGAACACATTGCTAATTTCAGTGTACCGCTGTGTGCGACCATCCACCTCTCTGGCTCGACCATTACCATCGTCACCTGTGCCATGGCGGTGATGGCATTATCGCCGACAATGGCGATAGGAAGCTTGACGGAAATGCTGCCATTTGTACTAATGTTAGGTATAGTGATGATCGCAGCCCCTGGGGCACCGGGCGGTGCGGTTATGTCGGCACTGGGGCTATTAACCAGTATGCTTGGGTTCACTGATGCAGCAATTGCATTAATGATCGCATTATATTTGGCTCAAGACAGCTTTGGCACGGCCTGCAATGTGACCGGTGATGGTATCATAGCATTGTGGGTTGACCGTTTTTCTGATAAAACAAGTGCTTGATTTAGGGTGTAAGAATAATACGTGTAGTTATTGTACAAAACAGCTGTAACTACACGTGTATAAAGAGGGTTTTCCTGTTGATTAATGTACTGCTAGTAGATGACCATGAACTGGTGCGTACCGGGATAAAGCGCATCCTTGATGATGTTCGCGGTTTTAAGGTTATCGGTGAAGCAAAAACTGGTGAAGAGGCGGTGCAGTTTTGCCGTCAAAACGAGCCAGACATCGTACTAATGGACATGAACATGCCGGGCATTGGCGGTCTCGAGGCCACGAAGAAGATCTGCCGTTACTGCCCTGATGTTAAAGTGATTGTGCTCACTGTTCATTGCGAAGACCCTTTCCCTAGTAAAGTCATGCAAATTGGCGCTCACGGTTACCTCACCAAAGGGGCAGGCCCTGAAGAGGTGGTTAATGCGATTCGCGCAGTGAACTCCGGTCAACGCTACATTGCGCCACAAATTGCTCAGCAAATTGCGTTGGCGCAGTTCAGTGGCCGCACCGACGAAAACCCATTTCAAACTCTCTCAGATCGCGAACTGCAAATTATGCTGATGATTACGCGAGGTGAAAAGGTGCAAAGCATCGCCGACCGATTAAATCTGAGCTCAAAAACGGTCAACAGCTATCGCTATCGTATATTCGAAAAACTGGCTGTGAACGGCGATGTGGAACTCACGCACTTAGCCATTCGCCATAAAATGATAGATATTGATAGCGACCACTGATCCTGGCTATGAGTTTTGCTGCCGACCAGTTTTTAAAAACGGTCTCTGAAGAACCCGGCGTATATCGCATGCTAGATAGTGAGCAGCAAGTGATATACGTAGGTAAAGCGAAAAACCTTAAAAAGCGCCTTTCAAGCTATTTTCGTAAAACGGGCCTCGATGCTAAAACGCAAGTATTGGTGCGTAATATTGATGATATCAATGTAACGCTGACCAATACTGAAACCGAGGCCTTGCTACTAGAAAATAATCTGATCAAGAAGTATCAGCCGCGCTACAATATTTTACTTCGCGATGATAAGTCCTATCCGTACATTTTATTGACTAAGCATCAACACCCTAGATTAGCTTTCCATCGCGGTGCGCGCAAAATCAAGGGTGAATACTTTGGGCCCTTTCCAAGTGCTGGCGCCGTTTCTGAAAGTCTGCGTTTGATGCAAAAGTTGTTTCCCGTACGTCAATGTGAAGACAGCTACTACAAAGCACGCAGCCGTCCTTGTTTGCAGTACCAACTTAAACGCTGCAGTGCGCCCTGTGTTGGCAAAGTCAGTGATGAAGAGTACAGCGCCCAAGTAGACTACGTACGTAAGTTTCTCGGTGGCAAATCCCATGAGGTGATAAGTTCATTGGTGGCTAAAATGGAACACGCCAGTGAGCAACTCGCCTTTGAAAAAGCCGCCAAGTACCGTGATCAAATCCAGCTGTTACGTAAAGTACAAGAGCAGCAGTCAGTGTCCGGAAAGCACGCTGAGCTAGATGCCCTCGGCTATTGTCGCCGAAATGGCATGGTTGCGGTACACATTCTCATGGTGCGTGATCACAAAGTGATGGGCAGCAAAACGTTGTACCCCAAAGTGCCAAAAGACTCCAGCGATGACGAAATTTTAACGTCTTTTATTGCCCAGTATTATTGTGCACCAGGGGCGACTGGGCGTATCGCCAAAGAGTTGGTGCTGCCTTTTGCAATTGATGAGCAGCAACCGTTGAGCAATGCTATGAGTGAGCTTAAAAGCACACAAGTAAAGCTCAATACAGTGCATCGTGGCGAACGTGCTCAGTATCTACAGTTAGCGAACAAAAATGCCGACTCTAGCTTAGAAGTGCAGCAAAGCACGCAAGATGCTATCAATAAACGCTACGCACTACTTAAAGAGGCGCTACACCTTGATGATATCGCTCGCATGGAGTGTTTCGATATCAGCCACACCATGGGTGAGAACACGGTGGCATCATGCGTGGTGTTTGACCGTCAAGGGCCCAATAAGAGTGAATATAGACGCTTTAATGTCACCGGCATTACCCCAGGTGATGATTATGCCGCGATGGCCTTTGCGCTCAATAAACGTTATGGCAAGCTGACTGACGAGAGCAAGATCCCGGATGTCATTTTTATTGACGGTGGTAAGGGACAATTGAATCAAGCCGTGGCGTTTTTTAGCGATTGGTCGTTTGCAAAAATGCCCTTGCTTGTCGGCGTTGCTAAAGGCACTAGTCGAAAGCCTGGTTTAGAGACATTATTGATTGATGCCGGGCGCAAAACCGTATCTCTTGGCAGTGATTCACCGGCGTTGCATCTTATTCAACATATTCGTGATGAATCACACCGTTTTGCCATTGCTGGACACCGTAACAAGCGTCAGAAGCAGCGTAATCAATCAGTGCTTGAGGAAATTGGTGGCGTAGGGCAAAAGCGTCGCCAAGCTCTGTTAAAATACCTTGGTGGTATGCAAGGCGTGAAAAGCGCGACAATTGAGCAGCTCAGCCAAGCGCCGGGGATCAGTCCCGCGATGGCGGAAAAGATATTTAACCATTTGCATGACAAGGCATAGCCCTTCGTGCGAATATTACTGAAAAGAAAACGCTAAGAACGCCTAGTAGTTATGTGGAACATTCCCAATACCCTAACAGCCTTTAGGTTGTGTTTAATCCCAATTTTTTTATTTATCTTCTATCTACCGAGTCAATGGGCGTTTTTCGCAGCAGCATTTGTATTTTGGCTAGCGTCGATCACCGATATCCTTGATGGCTATCTAGCTCGGCGTTTAAATCAGTCGACGCCGTTCGGTGCCTTTTTAGACCCTGTTGCCGATAAAGTAATGGTCAGTGCAGCCCTGGTGGTGTTAGTTGGCCACTATCAAAGTGCGTGGATGACCGTACCGGCGTTGATTATTATCGGCCGCGAAATAGTGATCTCGGCTTTAAGAGAGTGGATGGCGGAGCAGGGTAAGCGTGGTGAGGTAGCGGTATCCCAACTTGGTAAGGTGAAAACAGCGGCGCAAATGCTCGCCATTATTGGCCTGATTTGGCAATTTCAGCCTTGGATGGTGACCCTGAGTTATATTCTATTATACATAGCGACTATTCTGACCTTTGGCTCTATGGTGCAGTATCTCATGGCTGCGCGCCATAGCTTCTTCGCTAAAGAAGGCTAAATGTATAATAACACGCCGTTTTAGATAAAAATTAAGCAAACGATTCAAAACCCATATTTTTTGTATTGACGCGTTTAATAATCTCTGTAGAATGCGTCGGTGTTGAGAGGGCGCTAGCCCAGCACTGCTTTATCTAAGTGTTATAAACAGTGTTCAATGATGCGAGTATAGCTCAGCTGGTAGAGCGCAACCTTGCCAAGGTTGAGGTCACGAGTTCGAACCTCGTTACTCGCTCCAATCATTGATGGCGGAATGGCAGAGTGGCCATGCAGCGGATTGCAAATCCGTCTACCTCGGTTCGACTCCGGGTTCCGCCTCCATATCTCAACGTTTCCACACGCGTATAGCAACCCGAGCCCGGGTGGTGGAATTGGTAGACACAAGGGATTTAAAATCCCTCGCTGGTAACAGCGTGCCGGTTCAAGTCCGGCCCCGGGCACCATTTGCTAATATTGCTTCGGCAATGAGTATAAGTTAGCTCTTATACAGTTAGGATTGCGAGTATAGCTCAGCTGGTAGAGCGCAACCTTGCCAAGGTTGAGGTCACGAGTTCGAACCTCGTTACTCGCTCCAATCTACTTAACGTGTGTATGACAGCATGTCAGCCATCCGCCCGGGTGGTGGAATTGGTAGACACAAGGGATTTAAAATCCCTCGCTGGTAACAGCGTGCCGGTTCAAGTCCGGCCCCGGGCACCATTTTCTAACATTGCTTCGGTAATGAGTATAAGGTGGCACTTATATATTAGGATTGCGAGTATAGCTCAGCTGGTAGAGCGCAACCTTGCCAAGGTTGAGGTCACGAGTTCGAACCTCGTTACTCGCTCCAATTCTTAATAACATGCTAAAATCACATCTCTACGGCGGAATGGCAGAGTGGCTATGCAGCGGATTGCAAATCCGTCTACCTCGGTTCGACTCCGGGTTCCGCCTCCATAATAAATTCTTTTTTTTCTTACAGTTATTTTGTATATTGGCAGTCAGTTTAATGTCATGGTCGTTATACAAATGAAACGGATATCCCTACTTTTCCCTATTATTGTCTTGTTGTGCTCGTGCACCTCAGTGAAATTTAACCCACGTTATGAGCAGCAGCAGTGGCATACTGTGATTGTTGCGCCATTTAGCGGAGACAGTAGCGAGCGCACAGTAAGCAAGCGTATAGATTACCAATTGAGCACGCTCGCTGGGATCACTGTTATCCCTAGTTACAATGTCGATATGCTGCTTAAACAGCATGATTTGCAAGAGCAATATGAGCAACACCCGCGAGAAGCGCTTTTTGAACTGGCTAAAAAGGTGAACGCGGACGGTGTGATAGAGGGGGAGGTTATTAGCAATCATGCCAATCGCTCTCAAGCTTTCCATCACGTTGAGATCACTTCGCGCATCGTTGATACCAATAACTTAGCAATAGTAGCAACCAGCTATGAGCAAAACAGTTCATTGATCGGCTCGCTGAATGACCTTTCTATGCAAAGCACTGACGAAATAGTTGCTGAGCTTCAAATAGCACTAGCAAAACTAGGGGCACAGCTGCCTTAAATACAAAAAAAGGAGCGTGAAGCTCCTTTTTTTACCAAGAGTCGGGGTCGACTTCTTTTGCTAACTTGGGGTGTTTGTTTTTATCAAAGGTGGGTACGACACCTTGTTTTCGTTGTTGTTGGTAATCCTTACTCAGCCAAATCACGACGCCCGAAAGCATAAACAATGCAATGACATTAATAATGGCCATCATCCCCATTGAGATATCGGCGAGGGTCCACACGAGCTTTATCTCACCTAAAGAACCAAACATCACCATAGCCAATACCAAGGCGCGGAAAATCAGCATACCTTTCTCGTGATTATGTTCCAAAAATAACAGGTTAGTTTCTGCGTAAGAGTAATTTGCAACAATGGAAGTGAAAGCAAAAAATAGGATAGCAACGGCTACAAAAATAGCGCCCCATTCACCAACGTGTGTAACTAAGGCATTTTGTGTTAGAGCGATACCAGTCAAACCAGAGCCAGGTGCCAGCTGCCCTGAGAGCAATATAAGCGCGGCGGTGGCGGAGCAGATCACTATAGTATCGATAAACACTCCTAACATTTGTACGTAACCTTGGGATGCAGGATGCGGTGGATTGGGGGTAGCTGTTGCCGCAGCATTAGCCGCACTACCCATACCTGCTTCGTTAGAGAATAAGCCGCGTTTTATGCCTTGGATCATCGCCTGCATAACTCCATAGCCAATGGCACCCGCTCCGGCTTGCTCAATACCAAACGCATGGTTGATAACGACCATAAAGACCTGAGGAAGCTGCTCAAGATTAACCGCGCACACATATAGTGCTAGCACTAAGTAAGCCAGTGCCATAAAGGGCACAACCCATTCTGCAAAGCGAGCAATGGTTTTTAAGCCACCGAATATCACAAAGCCAGAACCTATAACTAAGGCGATGCCGACAACGTAATTGGGGATAGCAAAGGCCTCATTAAAAGCCGCCGCAATAGAGTTTGCTTGTACGGCATTGAACACCAGACCAAACGCAAGAATTAAGCATAATGAAAAAGCAACACCCATCCAGCGTTTACCCAAGCCTTTTTCCATGTAGTAGGCCGGACCACCACGAAAATTGCCATGCTCATCCTTCACTTTATACGCTTGGGCTAATGTGCTTTCGGCAAAACTTGTGGCCATACCAATTAAAGCAATAAGCCACATCCAAAATATCGCACCAGGACCACCTAAATACAGAGCTACACCCACCCCGGCCATATTGCCGGTGCCAACGCGTGCAGCGAGTGACGTACAAAATGCTTGAAATGAGGATATCCCCCCTTGCGCACCTTGACGGCTGTTAAACATAACCTTAAAAGTATGGCCAAAGTCTCTAAATTGAATGAAGCCCAATCGCACAGTAAAGAATAGGCCAGCAGCGATTAGCAAATATACCAGCACATGCCCCCAAATAAGGCCGCTAATAGTATTAGCGATTTCGGTCATAACACGTGTACCTTTAGTTAGTATGAGAATAGCGCGGCAATCTAGCACATAGGTCGCGAGATTTTTAGTGAATTGGGGTATATAGATAAAAGAGCCACATAATCGGTTAGTTTATGTTCGAAAAGTAGTGTTATCCACACAGTTTTGTGGGTAAGTGGTGGTTAAGTTGTGGGGAGTGTCTTGAGGTAATGTTTTTTGCAATTTTCTTTAAAAAAGGGGTTGCGTTGATTTTGTTTCTCCCTATAATGCGCTCCCACTGACACGGCAGACAGCAACGGATAACGAGCTAAACGCGGTGTT
>NZ_JAKRFV010000030.1:0-36606 GCF_022347945.1 Pseudoalteromonas sp. MM17-2
TCTTATTGGTAGAAAGAAAATGGTGGCTACGCCCTGATTTGAACAGGGGACCCCATCATTATGAGTGATGTGCTCTAACCAACTGAGCTACGTAGCCAACTTTTACTTGTTCATCATCGCTGATGCGGGGCGTATTATGCTGATCTGCCGAAAGCGCGTCAACACCTTTTTAGTAAAAACATAACGAGGATGAATTGTTTGCCTGAAAAACAAGCGAAGCGAATAAAAAACAGCTTCTTTTTCTCACTCACAAACAAAAAAGCCCGCTAATAAAGCGGGCTTATTAAAGCGGTGTTTATTACACGTTGAACAAGAAGTTCATTACATCGCCATCTTTAACAATGTAGTCCTTGCCTTCTTGACGCATTTTTCCGGCTTCTTTTGCGCCATTTTCGCCCTTGTATTCAATATAGTCATCAAACGCGATTGTTTGTGCACGGATAAAGCCTTTTTCGAAATCCGTATGTATTTTTCCTGCTGCTTGTGGCGCTGTTGCACCAACAGGAATCGTCCAAGCACGAACCTCTTTGACGCCCGCAGTGAAGTAAGTTTGCAGCTGTAGCAACTCGTAGCCGCCACGAATCACTCGGTTTAAGCCTGGTTCTTCAAGGCCTAAATCTTCCATAAATTCGTTGCGCTCGTCTTCTTCGAGCTCTGATAGCTCGGCTTCTATGGCTGCACAAACCGGAATGACCACTGCATCTTCATTCGCAGCAATCTCGCGCACGGTTTCTAAATGCGGGTTATTTTCAAAGCCATCTTCGTTGACATTGGCGATGTACATAGTTGGCTTAATGGTTAAGAAGTTTAAGTAATCAATGGCTGCTTTTTCTTCTTTTTCCAAGCGTAGTGAGCGCAGTGTTAAGCCTTCATCTAAATGCGCTTTTACTTTCTCAAGCACACTTATCTCGAATTTTGCGTCTTTGTCGCCGCCTTTGGCTTTCTTTGCTTGACGTAGTAGCGCTTTATCAGCACTGTCCATGTCAGCCAACACAAGCTCAGTGTTGATAACTTCAATATCATCGGCAGGGTCGATTTGCCCGGCAACGTGGACAATATTGTCATTTTCAAAGCAACGCACAACATGACCAATCGCATCGGTTTCGCGGATATTGGCGAGGAATTGGTTCCCAAGACCTTCACCTTTCGAAGCGCCTTTTACCAAACCAGCGATATCAACGAACTCCATGGTCGTAGGTAGAACACGTTGTGGGTTAACAATCTCTGCAAGCTGGTTTAAGCGTGCGTCGGGTACTGGAACAACGCCTGTATTTGGCTCGATAGTACAAAAGGGGAAGTTTTGCGCTTCAATACCAGCTTTGGTAAGCGCGTTGAAAAGGGTTGATTTACCAACATTAGGCAAGCCAACAATACCACATTTAAAACCCATATTATGTATACCTGTTTGTGTTCAAGCCACGCGTCATTATGGCTTAAATGAGTGGAGTCTGTTTTGTGCTTTAAGCACACCGTCTTTCGCCAAAATATCCATGCAGCGCACAGCCTCATCAACTGCAGCGTCGATCTTTTCCTGATCAGCTTGAGGCGCCTTGCCTAACACCCAACCGGTCACTTTATCACGGTGACCTGGGTGGCCAATACCTATACGCAAACGCATAAATTCTTTGTTGTTAGCCATTTTCGCAATGATATCTTTTAGTCCGTTGTGACCGCCGTGTCCACCGCCTTTTTTTAACTTAGCGATGCCCGGTTCTAAATCCATCTCGTCATGAGCAACAAGAATATGCTCAACGGGGATTTTGTAAAAGTTAGCTAAACTGGCCACAGATTTACCACTGAGATTCATATAAGTGGTTGGAATCAGAAGCTTAAATTCGCTGTCACCGATAATAACTTTGCCGGTTAAGCCGTGATGTTTTGCGTCAGGTTTTAGAGTGCAGTTATAGCGTGCGGCCAGTTCTTCGATAAACCAGGCCCCTGCATTATGGCGGGTCTTTTGATATTCGGGGCCTGGATTAGCCAGGCCCACTAGCATTTGAATAGTATTCAAGGTGCTAACACCTTAAACCTTATTCTGCGTCGCTGTCAGACGCTTCTTCTGAGTCTTCAGCTGGAGCAGCTTTGTTAGCGTTGACAGTTACAACCGCTTGGTCGTGGTCAGCGCCTTTAGCTAGTTCTACTGAAACAACACCTGCTGGTAGTTTGATCTCAGATAGGTGTAGTGAATCACCAGGAACTAGGTCAGCCACGCTTACTTCGATGAACTCAGGTAGCGCTTTAGGTAGACACGTGATTTCGATTTCAGTTAGCTGGTGAACAGCAGTTGCACCTTTTTTGCTAACTTCTTCATCACCGATGAAGTGAATTGGCACGTTAGTGTGGATCTTAGAATTCGGGTCAACACGTTGGAAGTCTAAGTGCGTGATCTTAGGCTTGAACGGGTGACGGTGAATGTCTTTAAGAATCGCTTCAACAGACTCACCACCGATGTTCAGAGTAAGAATGTGCGTGTAGAAACCTTCGTGGTCTTGTGCTTGGTTCACTTTGTTGTGGTCAAGCGTTAGTGATACAGCGTCTTTGCCTGCACCGTAAAGGATCGCAGGAACTTTGTCTGCACGACGTAGGCGGCGGCTCGCACCAGTACCTAACTCTGTACGTACTTCTGCATCAAATGTGTAAAAATCGTTAGACATGATGTCTCCAAATTATCAAATTAATATAGTGTAAGACCTTCGCGACCAAAGGCCTTAACCCAATTGGCAAGCAATGTTACACCACAGCCAATTAAAAAAGGCGCGCTATAGTACCACCGGCCTTGGTTAAAATAAACAGCAGAATAAAAAAAACACCGCCTCGGCGGTGTTTTCTATTTGAGCTCATCGGCGAAGCAGCTTTAGTGCTCAAACATCGCCGAAATAGATTCTTCGTTGCTAATACGACGGATGGTCTCGGCCATCATATCAGCCAAGGTTAATACCTTGATATTGTCCAAGGCTTTAAGCTCATCTGACAACGGAATTGAGTCGGTGACAATGACTTCGTCAATTACTGAATTACGCAGATTTTCAGCTGCATTACCGGATAATACTGGGTGGGTGGCATAAGCAAACACGCGTTTAGCGCCATGTTCTTTTAATGCTTCAGCAGCTTTACAAAGTGTGCCGCCAGTATCAATCATGTCATCAACGATAATACAGTCACGACCTTTGACATCACCAATGATGTGCATAACCTGAGAGACATTGGCTTGAGGACGACGCTTATCAATAATAGCGAGGTCTTTGTCATCAAGTAACTTCGCAATAGCACGGGCGCGAACTACGCCACCAATGTCAGGTGAGACAACGACGACGTCGTCAAAATCACGCTGAGCCATGTCTTCGATAAGTACAGGGCTGCCAAATACGTTGTCCACCGGCACATCGAAAAAGCCTTGGATTTGCTCGGCGTGGAGGTCTACCGTTAGCACACGGTCGACGCCAACACTTGATAAGAAATCAGCAACAACTTTGGCAGTGATTGGCACACGAGCAGAACGCACACGGCGATCTTGACGGGCATAACCGAAGTACGGCAGTACAGCGGTGATACGCCCAGCTGAAGCGCGGCGCAGCGCATCAACCATGACGATTAATTCCATCAGGTTGTCGTTGGTCGGCGCACAGGTAGACTGGATAATAAAAACGTCCGAGCCACGGACGTTTTCATTAATAGATACACTGATTTCACCGTCGCTAAAACGACCAACTTCGGCATCGCCTAGTTCGATATATAAACGTTTTGCAACTTTTTGAGCTAGGTCAGGCGTTGCATTACCAGCGAAGAGCTTCATGTCTGGCACGGTAGGGTTCCTCGGGCACTGAAATTTTGGACTAACATGCAAGTGAATTTGCAGGCTAACTTAAACACTTTACTTCTACATTAGTTTAAACCAAGCGCTGTATGAGCAGGAGATTGATTTAAACTTTTGGCAACAAAGCCTTGCCACTCGGTGGGCAGCTTTTCTAGAACGTCTAACGCTGCGCGTTCGCTATCGAACGCGGCGAAACAACACGCCCCAGTGCCAGTCATTCTCGACGGAGCGTATTTTAGCAACCACTGCAGTGTTTTTTCAACCTCGCTGTAGAGCTTTTTGACCAGTGCTTCACAGTCATTTCTATGCTCTGCATGCTGCCATTGCTGTGGTAGGGGGGCACTATCTCGAGGTAAATCAGGGTGGCCAAATACCGCTGCGGTGCTTACATGCACTTGTGGATGTACTACCAAATACCAGTGTTGTGGTACATCAACCGCTTGTAATTGTTCACCAACCCCTCGCGCTAGGGCACTGTGCCCGCCTATAAACACGGGCACATCGGCACCGAGTTGAATGCCTAATTCTGCTAGCTCATCCAGGCTCAGCTTGTTGCCCCACAGTGAATTAAGAGCAAGTAGGGTTGTTGCCGCATCCGATGAACCACCGCCGACGCCGCCGCCCATAGGCAATCGCTTATCGATATCAATATTCACTCCGCACACTTCGAGCCCCCGCTGCTGATAGGCTTGGCGCAAAAGTTCGCCAGCGCGGAAAATAAGGTTATCTTCGTTGGCCACGCCATTCATTGGCGCCAGCTCGAGGCGTGAGTCTTGGCGTGGTTGAAAGTGCAACTCATCGCCGTGGTCAAGAAAAGTGAAAAGGGTTTCCAATTCATGATAGCCGTCATCCCGACGCCCCGTTATATGCAAAAACAAATTAAGTTTAGCCGGTGCTATCACGCTAAGTGCACAAGAGTTCATTGCAGTTGCCATTCATTAATTAATAACTTAACGCGCAGAGTATCGTGGCTCAGGGTGATACGCGTTGGTAGCCAAACGCCCTGAATAGCCTCGTAATTTTGGTAACGAATCTGCCACTGACGATTATCCGGGCTCAGCCAGCTGGCGCTGCGTACGCGTTGTTGTTGATCAAACTGAGCTGACTCGGCGTCGTAGGCCGCTAACAGCCATTGTTCTGGGGTATCTAAAGGTAACAGCCAACCGCTTAAACGATACACTAAGCTCTGTGCGTTATGGCCTTGGTATTGTTCGCCATCGATATCCAGCTCAACGATATAGGGGTGGCGTTTTAAGCGCAAAACGTTGGTGCCGATAAAGGTGTTTAAATCGAGGCTGTATTCATCGTCTTGTTGTTGCCAAACAAAATTAGCTGATTGCCGCTTCTGTGGTGAAATAAACGCCATTTTACCTTCACTGCGAAAGTGTTTTATTTGCTTAAGGGAGGTGCGCCAAGTGTCGCTAGGTGGTGTGGATTCCGGGATTGTTTGTACACAGCCTGTGAGAAACAAAAAAAACACCAGCAAAATCAATCGAAAGTTAATCAAATGTCTTTCCCGCCTTTCCTTATTCGCTTGATTTTCGTAAAATTATTCGCTTGAAGCAGGTTCAGACCAATGTTATTGCAAGCGATTTTCATTTAGCGTCGACGAATTCGTTTACTGCCATCGATAAAATCCGTTTGGCAGAAGCTATCCATCTATGCGCTAATTTAAAGAATGAGTAAGTATTTAATAAAATTGGTTGTTAAGCAATAGTTGTCCACCATGACCATAGTCGCACTGGGTATTAATCACAAAACAGCATCGGTTGATTTGCGCGAGAGAGTTGCCTTCTCTCCTGAACAACTTGACCGTGCACTACAGCAACTCACAATGCAAGATGAGTTTGCCGAGTCCGTGATCGTCTCGACCTGCAATCGCACTGAAATATATTGTTCACTTGAGAGCGGTACACCGGAGCAAGTGTTGCAGTGGCTCGCGCAGTTTCACCAACTTGATAGCAAAGAGTTGGCGGAAAACGTGTACAGCTTTGATCACAGCCAAGCTATCTATCATTTGATGAAGGTGGCCTGCGGTCTTGATTCATTAGTACTGGGTGAGCCGCAAATTCTTGGGCAAATAAAACAAGCGTACGCCAGCGCTAAAAAGAATGGCGGTGTTGGAGTCTTATTCGAGCGCTTATTTCAAAAAACGTTCTCTGTCGCGAAACAGGTGCGTACCGAGACGAATATTGGTGCCAGTGCGGTGTCGGTGGCCTATGCTGCAGTGAATTTAGCCAAACATATTTATGGCAAGCTAGATAACACGCGTGTACTACTCATTGGCGCTGGTGAAACCATTGAGCTGGTTGCCAGACATATTCATCAGCACTCACCCCAATCAATGACTGTTGCCAACCGTACCATCGACCGCGCCCGAAATTTAGCCGACGAGTTCGCCGCTGGCGTGATATCCTTAGCGCAGTTGCCGGAACAATTACCACAGGCCGATATTGTCATCAGCTCAACGGCCAGTACGTTGCCCATTATCGGTAAAGGGGTGATTGAGCAGGCGCTGAAAAAGCGTAAAAACAAGCCTATGTTGTTGATTGATATCGCTGTTCCTCGGGATATCGAAAGCCAAGTGGCGGAGCTGGATAACGCCTATTTATATTCAGTGGATGACTTGCAAGCGATCGTCAGCGAAAATATGGCAACGCGAGAGCAAGCAGCAAAAGAAGCCGAGCAGATTATCACCGCGCGAGTCAGTGAGTTTGATAATTGGCTAAAGTCTCTCGATTCAGTGGGACTCATCCGCGATTATCGTAATGATGTGACGCAAACGAAAGAACAACTCCTTGAGCGAGCAATGGCTCAGCTAGCCAGTGGCAAAGAGCCAGAGAAAATCATGGTTGAGCTCGCGAATAAACTCACTAATCGACTGATGCATGCGCCTACTAAGGCAATTAAAGATGCGGCCGAGAAAGGCGAAGTGGGGCAGCTGGCACAAATGCAAAAAATGTTAGGAATTAACCAGGAATAACAAACACATGAAAGAGTCGGTATACCGCAAGTTAGAAACCTTGGTGGAGCGTTATGAAGAAGTTCAAGCGCTACTGAGTGATCCCGAAGTGATAGGCGATCAAGACAGGTTTCGTGCTTTATCCAAAGAATATGCAGAATTAGAAGAAGTGGCTAAAGCCTTTACCGCCTATCAGCAAGCACAAGAAGATGTGAGCACAGCAAAAGAAATGCTCAAAGATTCCGATCCTGATATGCGTGAAATGGCGCAAGAAGAATACAAAGAAGCAAAAGCTCAAGTGGAGAGCCTAGAAGAGCAATTGCAAGTATTGATGTTGCCTCGCGACCCTCGTGATAACAACAATGTGTTTTTAGAAGTGCGGGCCGGTACGGGCGGTGATGAAGCGGCTATTTTCGCAGGCGATCTATTCCGTATGTACAGCCGCTATGCAGAAACTCAGAAGTGGCAAGTAGAGCTAGTCAGCGCTAACGAAGGTGAACACGGCGGTTATAAAGAGGTGATTGCCAATATCAAAGGCGACGGCGTATACGGCAAGCTAAAGTTTGAATCCGGTGCGCACCGAGTGCAGCGTGTGCCTGAGACAGAATCGCAAGGGCGTGTTCATACCTCTGCATGTACGGTCGCGGTGATGCCTGAGATCCCAGAAGCCGAAGCCATCGAAATTAATACCGCAGATATTAAAGTAGATACCTTCCGCGCCTCAGGTGCCGGTGGACAGCACGTTAACAAAACCGACTCTGCTATTCGTATTACCCACATTCCCACAGGCGTTGTGGTTGAGTGTCAGGATGAACGTTCACAACATAAAAACCGCGCTAAAGCAATGTCGGTTCTTGCTGCTCGCTTGGAGCAAGCGGAAACAGAAAAACGTCAGGCAGAAGAGGCCAGCCAGCGTCGTAATTTGGTGGGCAGTGGCGACCGCTCAGAGCGTATTCGTACCTACAATTACCCACAAGGGCGTATTACTGACCACCGTATTAACCTCACCCTGTATCGTTTGAATGAGGTGGTTGCCGGTGATTTAGGCGCTGTGATTGACCCACTATTGATAGAACACCAAGCCGATTTGCTTGCTGCAATGGGTGACGATTAATTGTCGAATTCGACTATTGATGCCGTGCTGCATAATGCAGCAACGGCGCTCGCAGACAGCAGTGAATCACCACGCCTAGATGCACAAGTATTATTATTACACGTGCTGCGTAAACCACGCTCCTACCTATTTGCTTGGGGCGATAAGGCCCTCGAAGAGCGTCAACTGCGTGAGTTTGAAAAGCTATTAAGTCAGCGTTTGCAGGGGGTGCCAGTTGCCCACTTAACGGGCACCCGCGAGTTTTGGTCCTTACCATTGGCCGTCAACAGTAGCACCTTAATACCGAGACCCGATACCGAGACGCTTGTTGAACAGGCATTGGCGCTCGACCTACCTGAGAATGCGCAGGTTTTAGACCTCGGTACAGGCACAGGGGCCATTGCTTTGGCGCTGGCTAGTGAACGTCAGCAATGGCAGGTGCAAGGGGTTGATGCCAGTGCCGATGCCGTTACCTTAGCGATGCACAACCAACAGTCCCTCGGTATTGCAAACGTGCGCATCTACCAGAGCGATTGGTTCAGTGCTATTGCCGCCCAGCGCTTTGACCTTATTGTTAGTAACCCGCCCTATATCGATGAGAGCGACCCTCACCTGAGTGTTGGAGATGTGCGCTATGAACCTCTCAGCGCTTTGGTTGCCAAAGACAACGGCTTGGCCGATATTGACCATATCATTGCCCAAGCACGCGCTTATTTGCACCCAGGTGCAACGTTGATGTTAGAGCATGGCTTCGAGCAAGGGCAGGCTGTACGGCAACTGTTGACTAATTACGGGTACGTTAATGCGCGGACAGTGGTCGATTTAGGTCAAAATGAGCGCATCACCTTGGCTGAATACACAACTTAGGCCTATGCTTAGGGAGTGACATTGGTCGTTGATTTTTAAAAGGAACTAACATGTCCGAAGACTTTTTATTCAGTGATGAGGAAATTGAAGAAGTCGAGCAAGATAGCCTTGGAACTTGGAAAATTCTTATTGTTGATGATGAACCAGAAGTCCATGCTGTGACGAAACTCGCGCTTAGTGATTTTGAGTTCCAAGAAAAACGGCTGGAGTTTATCAGTGCCTACTCAGGCAGCGAAGCGAAACAGCTAATTAATCAGCACCCAGATGCAGCCATTGTGCTACTCGATGTGGTTATGGAAACCGATGATGCCGGTTTGAAGGTTGCAGAGTACATCCGCCATGAAGCCAAAAACCATCATGTGCGTATTATTCTCAGAACAGGTCAGCCTGGCCAGGCGCCAGAGCGCCAAGTCATCGTTAATTACGATATCAACGATTACAAGTCGAAAACTGAACTGACAGCGCAAAAGCTGTTCACCGTAGTGATGTCCAGCCTGCGCTCGTATCGTGACATTTTAGCCATCGAGCAATCGCGTCAGGGACTGGAAAAAATTATCACTGCTTCGCGAGATATATTTGCTTCACACTCCATGGAAACCTTTATTCACGGAGTAATTCAGCAGCTCACTTCCTTACTCGGCTCAGTTGATAAGGCCATGTATGCGACCTCTTTAGTGGCCAGCAGTGAGCAAAAGGACGCGAAAAACTTAGTGGTTTTTGCCGGTCAGGGGGAGTTTGAACAAAGTGAGGGTAAATCTCTAGATCAAGTCCTTAGTGCAGAGCAGTTTACCGCCTGTACACAAGCGCTCAATGAAAAAACCATTATTTATAAAGACGATTATCTGTTTGCCCATTGCTCTAGCCAATACAATAACAGCGCCTTGCTTTATATCTCCGGAGTGCCTAAAAACCTGACTACCACGCAACGACACTTGATTGAAATCTTTGCTCAGAACGTACAAATTGCGTATGAAAATGTACAGCTGCAATCGGAAATAGAAGACACTCAGCAGGAGTTGGTGTGGCGCTTAAGCGAGGCGTTAGAGCAGCGCAGTAACGAGACAGGCAATCACGTTCGCCGGGTGTCGCATATCTGCTATGAGTTGGCGCGGGGTTTGGGGTTGAGTGAGCAAGAGTGTGAACTGGTGCGCAGTGCGTCTCCTCTGCATGATGTTGGCAAAGTGGGCGTGCCTGACGCTATTTTACACAAGCCAGGGAAGCTCGATGAGAACGAATGGCAGGTGATGAAACAGCATGCGCAAAAAGGTTACACTATTTTAGCGGATTCTAAACGGCCTTTAGTACAAGCAGGAGCCACGATTGCTCAAGAGCATCATGAGTGGTGGGATGGCAGTGGCTATCCGCAAGGTAAAAAAGGCCAAGATATTCACGTGTTTGGCCGCATAGTGGCGTTGGCAGATGTCTATGATGCCTTACGTCATCGGCGCAGTTACAAAGAACCTTGGGGTAAAGCCGAAGCCGTGGAAGAAATTCAACGCTTATGCGGGACCCAGTTTGAGCCCAAGCTCGTAGATGTATTTATTGAAAAACTAGACACGCTAGAAACAATTCTAGCGCGCTACCCAGATTAAGGAATGGTATGGATTATATTGCACTAAAACACACCCATGTGTTGTTTGTAGTCTTGAGTGTGGTGCTTTTTTACACCCGCGCTTTCTCACGTATCGGTGGTGGTAAAATTGCTGCGAATAAAGCAGTATTTATATCCAGCCATATTGTTGACACCTTGCTGCTACTGAGTGCGATTGCGCTGCTTGTGGTGGCCAGTATCAACCCCCTTGCAGTGCCATGGCTATGGCAAAAAATTATTTTAGTGGTCGCTTACATTGTTATCGGTTTTAAGCTGCTTAAAGCGCCTACACAAGGCAAAAAATGGTTATGGTTAGGGGTTAATACCCTCGTGCTTTTAGCGATTGGCTACTTGGCTGGGTCGAAATCTGGCTTCTTTAGTTAACAATTAACCACTAAAAACCGCCGAAATTGGTATATCTTCACGATCCTAGGTAAACTAGCGCTCAGTTTTTTTTAGCTCGTGAGATGTACCCTATTCTATGTCTGATGTGTGGTTAGATGACCAATTCGATCTAGAGCACAGCTACAGTGTCAGTGCCATCACTCAGTGTATTCAAGCTGAAGCTCGGTGGCATGCACAAGCTAATGTTGATGATGCCTTTGCTCAACTCAAACAGTTACAACGAGCCGCCAGCGAGGTCTATGCGCGTTACAGCGATAAACACCAAGCGCTTGATGCTATCGTTGATTGTTTTTACAGTGACTGGAGCTTCAGTGGCACACAACAAGAGATGCCAGAGTATCGCCTAAACAGTGTTTATTTTACCTTGCTATACCGCACAGGTAACAGCCTATCATTGGCGATTGTACTGCAAGCCATTTTAGAACATTGTCGCTTTAACGCCGATATTGCACTGATTGATCAAAGTGTTATGGTGCAGGTATCGTTTAGTGCACAGGAATACTACCTCATAGAACCCGCCTCTGGGCAACAGATATGGCATTTGCAGCCTGAAAACGCGGAAACCGATAATGAGACATTACCTGAGATGGTGTTCGATGAAGAGGCATATAAGCTGTATCTGGCGCATCAAAAATGGGCTTTTATCGGTGCTGAGCGTTTTGGCGACGCGCTTGCCTGTGTGGAATTACTGATTGAACTACTCGGTGATGATCCCTATGAGCGGCGCGACAGAGGGTACTTGCTTAACCAAATTGACCGACCAGAACTGGCCAAGGCTGATTTACGTTTTTTTGTCGATGAATGTCCCGACGACCCAGCCATTGAGCTAGTCCGTCATCAAATTGACGAGCTGGATAACAATAACAACACACTCCATTAGGGTAAGGATTTTTTATGGCTCAACCTCATGAGGCACTGATCACCAACGATGCGGTGGTGATGGGTATGCTCGCCGTGATCCTCGGCGTTATATTTAAAACGGCACATAGCCAGCATCGTTTCTGGCAAAAGTTTTATAAGTATGTTCCCGCGCTTTTACTGTGCTACTTTTTACCGTCGTTGCTTAATACTTTTGGCATCGTTGACGGCCACAGTTCCAATGTTTACTACGTTGCTTCGCGGTTTTTGCTACCTGCCTGTTTAATATTATTAACCATTAGCATAGATTTAAGAGCGATTATTAATCTCGGCCCTAAGGCGCTGATTATGTTTTTAACCGGCACCGTGGGCATTGTGATTGGCGGGCCTTTAGCTATTTTAGTGATGAGTGCCATCTACCCTGAAGCGGTTGGCGGTCATGGCCCTGATGCCGTGTGGCGGGGAATGACGACAATTGCCGGCAGCTGGATTGGTGGCGGAGCTAACCAAGCATCAATGAAAGAGATGTTCGAGGTTGGCGGCGATATTTTCTCGGCAATGGTGACTGTGGATGTGATTGTTGCCAATCTATGGATGGCGGTACTGTTGCTAATGGCCGGGAATCACAAAGCCATCGATGCGAAAACGGGTGCCGACACCACTGCCATTGAGGATTTGAAAAAGCGGGTCGAAGCCTACCATGCAGAGCATGCGCGTATGCCCACACTGAATGACTACATGACCATTATCGCCATCGCGTTTGGTATTACCGGTTTTGCTCATTTTTGCGGTGATCTGTTAGCCCCGTACTTTGACCAATTTGCCTGGGCTCAGGAATACAGCCTAAATAGTAAGTTTTTCTGGCTCATCGTTATCTCGACTACCATAGGCATTAGCTTGTCTTTTACTCGGGTACGCCATATTGAGGCTTTTGGAGCGTCAAAGGTGGCCTCAAGCTTCCTCTATATTTTGGTCGCATCCATCGGCTTACACATGAATATTACCGCTATTTTAGACAGCCCGCTGTACTTTGTCGTGGGTGCTATTTGGATGCTTACCCATGCCAGCTTGATGCTGATTGTCGCCAAACTGATCAAAGCGCCGTTGTTCTACATGGCGGTGGGTTCGCAAGCCAATGTCGGCGGCGCCGCATCAGCGCCGGTGGTGGCATCAGCCTTTCACCCCTCATTGGCCCCGGTGGGCGTACTACTGGCGGTGTTAGGTTACGGTGTGGGTACTTACATGGCTTATATTTGTGGCTTGATTATGCAATCAGTCGCCCCTTAAGGAAATGACAATGACGATTGAAAAGTTAACTATCGGTGCCATTGAGTTGGCAAACAAAAACCCCTTTGTGCTGTTTGGTGGTATGAACGTACTCGAATCTCGCGATTTGGCGATGCGTATCGCAGAGCACTATGTGGAGGTCACGAATAAGCTCAATATTCCTTATGTATTTAAGGCCTCTTTTGACAAAGCAAATCGGTCGTCTATTTCCTCATATCGAGGTCCGGGTATGGAAGAAGGGCTGAAGATTTTTGAAGAGATTAAGCGTACTTTTGATATTCCATTAATTACCGATGTGCATGAACCCTATCAGGCAGCCCCTGTTGCTGAGGTCGTGGATGTTATTCAGCTGCCGGCATTTTTAGCACGGCAGACGGATTTGGTAACGGCCATGGCGAAAACTGGTAACGTTATAAACGTCAAAAAGCCACAGTTTTTAGCCCCTCATGAGATGCGTCATATCATCAATAAATTTGCCGAAGCGGGTAACGAGCAAGTGGCTTTGTGTGAGCGAGGAACCAGTTTTGGCTATAACAACTTAGTGGTTGATATGCTCGGTATGGACGATATGAAAGCCATGGCACCGGTTATTTTTGATGCCACTCATGCGCTACAACGCCCGGGTGGACGCAGTGACAGTGCCGACGGTCGCCGTGCTCAGGCGGCTGAATTGGCACGCAGTGGTATGGCTCTTGGCCTTGCTGGACTATTCATTGAAGCTCACCCAAATCCTAACGAAGCTAAATGTGATGGCCCATGTGCACTGCCATTGGCGAAACTGGAAGGGTACCTGAGACAAATGAAAGCCATTGATGATTTGGTAAAGAGCTTCCCGGCGCTTGATACCAGTGCCAGCGATTTAGGTTAATGTCCTAGTTTGTATCGCGTTTTTCAGAGCCAGCGTGTTGCGCTGGCTTTTTTGTTAATAAGTGTTTTTCATATACTTGGGAAAAATCATCGAAGTATTCATTTAACCAATTACTTTGGTGTTGTCGGTACGACTCACTGGGTAAAATATGGTCGCGGATAATAGGGTTAATGCGGTTGATAAAGGTCGTAGCAAAGTCATTATCAGCGCGCTTGGCACAGCCGATGGCGCCAAACACGATATCTTCTTGGTTATTAGCTATGGGTAAAGTGACAAGCTGAGCGTCATGATGACGGTTGTAGTAAGTGGCGATAAAGGGATAGTCGATGCCGAAGTCGATGCGTTCGTTGACTAACATGTCGCCTAACACCGAGGCCTGATCGGCACCACGGTAATTAAGGGTCACTGCTTGATTATTTTGTACTCGCGATTTGATTTGCTCAATCCACGTGCTGTATTTCCGTCCGGCACCTTGTCCATAGCGTAAACCTGTATCGTTTAAGAGCGAGTAAAGGCGCACGGGGCTGCCATGTTTTTCGGTTATAGAGCGCTGCTTTTGTGCGGTGGTGACGATACCCATGGGCGGATAGACGCTGGTGCGCGTGGAGAATGTTACTAAAGGATGATTGTCGCGTTTGATTAGGCAGGGCGCACATACGTTTTTGCCTTGTTCAAAATACCCCTTTAAACGCATTTGCGGCAAATGAATGGAGTCATGTTTTAAATCCGGAGTCCGGGCGATAATCTCATCAACGAGATCATCGCAAATGCCCGAATCAGAGCTGCTGGCAGGCATGGAAAATGGCGGCGCATTAATGCGTAACCAAGTCACATCGTAGTCATTAGCAAAAGCTGGAAAAGCAACACTTAGTAGCAAATATAGAAACTTCATAAAAACAGATTATGACGTTTTTACTTATTAGTCTAGAGGGAGATGTTCTGTTGTTTTACCGAGCAGTGATTTTGGGCTGTGTTGTTAATCTGTCTTTTATCAAGTTTATTGTCTGCACCTAATCTAATGTTATACTTTACCCACATAAAAAAAACTAATCGTTAGTTATGGCTCGGCGACTCCCCCCTCTAAATTCTCTAAAGGCTTTTGAAGCAGCGGCAAGGCATTTAAGCTTTACCAAAGCAGCAGAAGAGCTGTATGTAACTCAAGCAGCCGTAAGCCATCAGATCAAAACCCTAGAAGAGCATTTAGGGTTGAAATTATTTTTGCGAAAAAATCGCTCCTTGCTATTAACTGAAGAGGGGCAAGGGTACTTTCTCGATATTAAAGAGATTTTTGCACAATTAGTCGATGCTACAGAAAAACTGTTAGCGCGTGGAGCCAAAGGGTCGTTAACGGTGAGCCTGACTCCAAGCTTTGCGATTCAGTGGTTGGTGCCTCGGTTAAGTTTGTTTAACGAGTTACACCCAGAGATCGATGTGCGTATTAAAGCGCAAGACCAGGACGACAATTCACTTCAAGATGATGTTGATATTGCTATCTATTATGGTCGCGGTCATTGGAGTGGCGTGGAAACTCATAAGTTGCACACCGAATACTTGGTGCCTTTGTGTAGCCCTATGCTATTGAACGGCCCTAAACCGCTGAACGAGCCACAAGATTTGCAGTACCACACACTGTTGCACGATACCACGCGCCGACCATGGAAGTTATGGATGAAAACCGCTGGAGTACGCAATGTGCAAGTTAACCAAGGGCCGATATTCTCGCACTCGTCGATGGCGATGCAGGCTGCTGCCCACGGTCAAGGTGTGGCGCTTGGCAACTTGGTGCTGGCGAAACCAGAAATTGATGCGGGGCGATTAATTGTGCCGTTTAATCATACCTTAGAAAGTAAAAACGCTTACTACCTAGTCTTTCGTGAGTCGCAATCGGAGCTCGGTAAAATCGTCTCATTTAAAGAGTGGATGCTAGGGTTAGTTGAAAAAGAACAGGAGCAGCTTTAATGCAGTGGATTGAAGCGCAATCGCCGATTGCCCAGTTTATTTTTGCCCACGGTGCAGGGGCGGGCAGTGACAGTGACTTTATGCAGCAAATGGCAGCGAACATGGCCGCTTTGGGTGTGAGCGTGGGGTTATTCGATTTCCCCTACATGCAGCGTGCTAAGCAAGAGAACAAACGCCGGCCACCGGAAAAAGCCGATAAGCTGTTAGCCAGCTTTAACGAACACCTTGGGCATCGTCGCTCAGGTTTGCCGCTGTTTATTGGCGGCAAATCCATGGGAGGGCGCATGGCCAGTATGTTGGTTGCTGAGCAGCCAAGTGATGTCCAAGGCGTCATTGCCTTCGGGTATCCGTTCCACCCGCCAGGAAAAAAAGACAAACTGCGTGTCGCTCATTTTGCCGATATCAAAGTACCTTTTTGTGTGCTCCAAGGAGAGCGCGACACCTTCGGCAAGCAATCAGAGTTGCTCGAACTTGTCGATACGCGTCCCGCTCAGATCCATTGGTTGGAAGATGGCGATCATTCCTTGGTGCCGCGCAAGAAAAGTGGCTTTACCCAACAACAGCAATGGCAAAAGGCAGCGGAGCTCGCTGTGAGCTTTATTAAGGAGCAGTTATGAGTCAGTTATTTCTTATTAGTGGAGCGCTTTTCGCGGGGCTCAGTGTTATACTTGGCGCCTTTGCTGCCCATGGCTTAAAAAGTCGCTTATCCGAGTACGCGATTGGCGTTTTTCAAACGGGTGTTGAATACCAAATGTATCATGCCTTAGGGTTGATTTTGCTCGGCATATTGGCCAAGTTTGGTGTCAACCTTACCATTAGCGGCTACTTTATGATCGCCGGCATTGTGCTCTTTAGTGGCAGCTTGTATGCCTTAGCCCTAACAAGTATCAAGTGGTTTGGGCCGATTACTCCGATCGGGGGCCTGTGCTTTATTATCGCTTGGGCCGCCATGATCATTAAACTGTTACAAATGAAATAAGTCACCACCATGTCCTGTATTGTTATTTATTGTCGCGCTGGTTTCGAAAATGATGCCGCCGCAGAAATCACCCACCATGCCAGTCAACATGGCGTCGGCGGCTATGTAAAAGCCAAGCCAAACTCGGCATTGGTGGTGTATCACTGCTACAGCCATGATGAAGCGGAATACCTGCTTAAGAAAATTCCATTTAAAGATATGGTGTTTGCTCGGCAATGGTTTGTCGGCAAGCAAATAGCGCGTATGCCTATCGATGACCGTGTTACCAGCTTATGTGAAGCGGCCAAGGAGTTTCCATTATGTGGCGAACTGCGCGTGGAAACCTGTGACACCAACGACGGCAAAGAGCTCTCTAAGTTTTGTAAGAAAATTAGCACGCCACTGGCGAAAGGGTTAGAGAAACAAGAAACCTTACTGCGCCAGCAAGTGAAAAACCGACCGATATTACACGTGTTATTTATCGCCAGTGACACAGCTTATGTGGGCTATTCGTTTAGTTTTAATAATTCAGCACTGTATATGGGGATCCCCCGTTTACGTTATCCGAAAGATGCACCGAGCCGTTCAACGTTGAAACTAGACGAGGCCTTTATGGTGTTCGTCCCAGAAGACGAACAAGAAGACAGGGTGCGCTCCGGAATGAAAGCGGTCGATTTAGGTGCCTGTCCAGGCGGCTGGACCTATCAACTAGTGCGCCGAGGAATGTTTGTGCAAGCCATTGATAATGGCCCTATGGACCAAGCGTTAATGGAAAGCGGACAAGTGAAGCATTACCGCGAGGATGGCTTTAAGTTCCGCCCAGAGCGTCGCAACATCGATTGGTTAGTATGTGACATGGTAGAAAAACCCAGCCGTGTTACCGAGCTTATGATTGATTGGGCGGTGAATGGCTTCGCCAAAGAGCTCATCTTTAACTTGAAACTGCCAATGAAGAAACGCTTTGACTGTGTATATGAAAATATGCAGCGCATTGATCAAGAGTTGCGCGAGTATGGAGTGAAGTTTAACTTACAGGCTAAGCACTTATACCATGACCGCGAAGAGGTGACGGTGCATGTACAGGTGTTGCGCGTACCGCAAAACGTCTATAGCTAGTCAACAAAAGCCGGGCAATAACCCGGCTTTAATCTTTACCTCTCGGTTGATTGTGCCTGTCGCTTCAATATCCATGCCAGCACGATACTAGCGGCAATAATACCGAGTAAATCGGCGCCTAAATCGACTAAATCAAATGTACGCGTGGCAATAAACGCTTGGCTTATCTCTTCAATCAGTGCAAATGCACACACCAAAAGAGCGCCCCAATACACCTTCACTTTGCCATAAAGAGGCACTACTCTTGCGCCGAGGGCAAGCGTGGCTAACAGTGTAAAAGTCGCAAAAAGCACCAAGTGGCCAAGTTTGTCGCCGTAAGGTATCGCTGCGATCCATTGGAAGAAAAGGCTGTTTTGGCCGCTATTGGCCAAATAAATAATCCAGCCCAAGAATGCGGCAAAGGCTATTGCCGCAACAACAAATACAGCAGTGAACTTCGGTTTTATCACAAGCTGCGGTACTGGCTGCGATAATTTTCTACCCATAATTTCGTGGCACCACAGACCGCCACAGGCATGATGATCATATTCAAAATAGGCACCGCAGCACATATCATCACTCCGGCACCAAAGCCGTAAGACAAGCCTTGGTGGGCTTTAAGGTCGCGTTTCATATCCTTGAAGCTGACCTTGTGATTATCAAACGCATAGTCTTTATATTGCACCGCAAACATCCAACAGGTGAACAGGGCCCAAATGATCTGTCCGATCACCGGTAAAAACCACATGAGGATGAAAAAGCCAAGGGCGCGAGGTAAGTAATAGCATAGCTTAGTCCACTCTCGCCCAAGCATACGTGGCACATCGCGCATGGTATCGAGCAAGCCATCATCGTTAATGCGCTGCCCGGTTAAGTGCATCTCCACTTTTTCCGAGAGAATGCCGTTGAACGGCGCGGCAATAAAGTTAGTGATCACCGTGAACACCATAGAGTAGCTAAACAGCAGCACCAATATAGCCAATGGCCATAAAATAAATTCCAGCCAAGTCAGCCATTCCGGTAACTGTGCATTGAGCCAGGCAAACGCATCAGTGAGCCAGCCATAGATAAAGAATAAAGACGTGCCGAAGATCACTAAGTTGATCAACAGCGGGATAAGTACGAAGCGCTTTAGGCCTTTTTGGGTGATCAGCGTAAAGCCGCTAAAAAAGTATTCAAAACCACGACCTAACTGCATGGCATACCTCTACTATTTGGATCTTGATGGTTCCGCAGTATAACTAAGGCGTAAACAAATAACAGACTCTATTCATGCTTTGTTGCAAAAAGGCCCAACTTGAGTTGGGCCATAGCCATTATTTATTTTCTTCTAATTGCTGGGTGTCTTGGCGTTCACGAAAGCCGCCCGCTTTATCATCGCTCAGCTTAGGCGTACCATCTTCGGCGCGCGAGGCTTGGTTCACCTTGAGTATATTTTCTGCGTGCTGGAGGTCGGCTGTATTGGAAAAACCAGCGATGGTCTCACGGCCTTTTAAGAAGCCGTCTATTTCATCAACGATGGTATTGAGCTCTTGCTCGTTTTTCTCCATGGTCATCACATAGCGCGGCATTTCCACATTGTCGCTGCCACTACTGGCAAAGGTGCTAGTGTGGATACGCGAGCTAACAATCCATGGCGTGATTGATGATTTAACAATGACATTTTCACTGCGAGTGGAATCGTGAATGGACATACCGGTGGAGATCTTAGACTCGGTAAAGGTGCCTTCCGTTTTCATATACAGCAGCAGCGAACTAAAGCGCAACTCAGCCCAAAATACATGGCTAAAGTTCTCCAGCATACGTCCGATGGTGCTGAATATCTGCCAGAAGAAAAAGCCACTGAGTAACGTCACGACCAATGCTGATAACTGCCCAAGCCACTGCTGCATTGCAGCACCGTCGCCTCGTTCGGCACTGCGCACAAAGCTGTCTACGTTGTCCCATGACTGGGCTAGAAAGTCGTACAAGCCCTGAACTTTTGCGGCCAAAGCAAACAACAAGCAGGCGCCGATGACCACGCAAAGTTGTGCCGCTATGGTGCTAAATAAGCGCGTCGCTTTGAACCCTTGCGGCGCTGGAGTTGGCGTGAACTCAGGCTGAGTTTCGATTAACAGCTCACCACGAAAATCGCCTTTGCCCTGCGACTGCTCATTCAACGTGGGATCAAAGTCAATGTAGGTGCGGTTAGGGATCTCTCGATAGCGTCGATTGGCCAGCACGATATTTTCAATGTTGATAAAAATTTCATTAGGGTGCACCGACTCTTGTAAATTGGCGCGATATTCGCTCACTTCCGTTTGCGCGTTGCTTTGCTGTGCTCTAGTCGTCAACAAGTAAAACAGCGCGACACTGGCTATGGCACCCAGTGCCAATAAGGTGATAAGGCTAGGCCAGGCAGAAAAGCTAACGACTTGCTCGGTCACACTTTGCCATTGCTGCAATTCATGGGCTGAAGGAGCAAATACATGATGATAAATAAGACCGATGATCACCGGGAAAATCACCGAAAAAGCGATGACTTTTGCCAATGATGCAGCCCCCACATCTTTGAGCTGTTTAACGCGTTTAAGACTGACGGCCTTGGCTGCACTGCGCCAACATAGCAGTAGGTAGACTAAAATAAGCGCTGAAAATATAGGAATAATAATATGGCCCGCTTTACCGGCAAGCCCAGAAGAAGACACAAAATACGTCAATGCGAAGGCAATAAGCGCGAGCACTGTCTGCAACAACACTGCGACAATTTCTTGTGCGACATTACGCATTGGATAAGGTAAAAACACCAGCTTTGGCATAATCGAATGCACCAAGCGGCCAACCCAACCTTTGGGTTCGCTAAACGTGGTGTTTTTGCGGCCCATCAGCATCGACTCTAGGGTTTTTGCGCTGTAGGCTAACGATCCCTTTCGGCGCTCCAACTCTGCATTTTCTTGCTCGCTTTTAGTGAGGTTTAGCGCCAAGGAGCTAGGCACAGAACGACCAACAAAAAACTTAAACAACTGGAACAAGCCGCTGCCACAGCGCTGTAACCCCATAATCAACAGCACAAGGCCAAAGCCGGCGTAGATCCAAGCCGCGACCAAGTTGTGCTCGGTGAGGGCGGTTACTTTAAAGAGGCTATACAGGCCTAATAGGGCGATACACAGGCCGCCGATGGAGCGAATTAACCCCTCCGCTTTAAAGGGGTTGGTTATGCCTAAGCCTTTTGAACCAAAATCATACGCCATAAGGGTTCCTTTTATTCTTGGGCTTGTTGAGCCCGTTCAATACGTTCAGAAATAGCAGGGTGAGAAGATAAGTACTCCCACTGCGAATCCTGCTGAGGGTCCAACTCATGGGCCTGTGCGAGCGCTTGCATGGCCTCAGCAAAGGCTTTCGATGAATAGCCTAAGCGTTTAAGTTCGCGTAATGCGTAATCATCGGCTTGGCGCTCCATATCGCGGGAAAATTGCTGTTGTAGCAACGTCGAGCCGGTGCCCATGATAATCTCAGCAAACCCTTGCAAGTCGCCAAATAAGAGCGCCAACGATACCGAGGCACCCGCTGATTGCGCCGCTAAGGTGAGACCGTGCTGATACTCGACATGACCAATTTCATGCAACAGCACCGCCAGCAGTGCGGTGTCGTTCCCTTTTAATGCGTCGGCCAACTCATCAGTTAACACGACTTGCCCATCGGGCAGAGCAAAGGCATTGGCTCCAATTTCCGGGGCGCTAAAAAAGTGCAATTGTAAATGCGAAGGCGGGTTCTCTATTTTGTTTATATGATTATGCCACAGAGTGCGAATATGTTGTTTACGCGCGTCACTCAGTTCGCTGGGTTCAAGGTAAAGGTATTTAACCGCTTCGAAACTTTGTTCTGAGGCAGCATGGACAATGGGTTCAGGCAGGGCGCGAGCCACCGTTGCAGCAGTGCTGGGAATTATTTTGAAAAATAAGACCCAGCACAGTAAGGCAGCGGCCAAAACACAGGCGCAAAGGGCCAACTTATGGCGCTCAATAGCTTCCAATGCTTTGTCCCAGCGCGACTCACTCGGCCAGCGATGCTGAGCGTCGTGGGGCACAAAGCGACTGCCATCGGCAAAGGTCAATTCCACCGGTAGGCCTGTTATTTGTTGCCCTTGCTGATAATCATCAAACTGCGCGATGAGCTCATCATCACTGAGCAGTTGCACACCAGCATCACAAAGCCAAAGCGTGGCGTGCACACTTTGGCTTTGCTTATGCAAGTAATAAACGCCCGTTACTTGCATGGCTTATCCTAATGAAAGGTCAACATCAAAGAAATCAGCTGCTTCTTCAGCAAATGATGAGTTTTGCTCACCTTGCGCGTCAATCAGTGTTTGCGGATCGCATAAGAAGGTGATCTCAGTGGCTCGGCATAGCATTTTTGCAGTGCGTACTTTTGCCCACGGGATGGCTAAACCGAGAGTACATAACACGGCAAGTGCATTGGTGAGAGTCAGTAAGGTGTAATCCACTATGCGTAAATCGGATTTAAAACTGGCGATACCTTCGATCTCACTGCTATTGAGCAAGTGGTTACGAACATGAGTTTGATACACACCCATGTAAACGGCAAAAATAGCGGTATAGCCAACAACGAATAAGATGATTAATGCCACTGCGCTAATGGTGGTGAGCGATTGTTCAAACCCTTCAGGATCCAGCATCATGGTTTGTAAACTCAAACCAAATACGCCAGCGATAGTCATGACTATTACACCGACAATGGCACAGGCAACATAGGCCAAAATCACAGCCAAGTAATACTCACCGCCTTTGGTGTTCACAGTGATGGGTTTATCGGCATAACTAATTTCGCTATGTAGGTATTTATCAATGCGCTTGAGTACGTAAGGCAGCAACAAATAAAGCGTAAATACACTTACGATAGGCAACACAATGAAATTCAAAAATGCATCGCCATAGTTACCTTTAAACGCAAAGCGTACATTGCGATAGCGACTCATGCGCATATTAAAACGCATGCCCTGATTGACCATCCACGGCATTAAAAATAGCAATCCGAACACCGCTAAAACACCGAGAATAGGCACAAATTGAGTACAGAACATATAAATAACAAATAAAATAAAGGCGAGAATGCGGCCTTTTAAAATTTGTATAGGCGATGCAAGGTAATCAAAACGGTGACCATCAAGTTGGGTGTGACCATAAAAATAGCGATAAGTGCGCACTTTGGCCCAAGCGGAGTATATGCCTAGCGTCAACAACGTGAGCACGATGTTAACGATCCAAATTGAGAAAAACTCTTTCCCGGAGCCGGAAAATTCTACGCGCCGAGAGTAGGCTTCAAACTCTTGCGAGCGCGCGGATGGGGTGGGGGTAGTATCTAAGTCCATTTAAACGTCCATAAGTCCTAAGTAAATTTAAGAGCGTTAATTTAGCGTTAAGCTTAAAATATTGCAACCTGTGCAATGCAACCTTTGATCAGGGCTCCGCTTTATGCTCCCGCATGTGTATAATCGCGACTATTGTCTAGGGGAATGACGAAGGCACTGTATGCTGTCCAAAAACCAACAAAAATATTTGCGCCAGTTAGGGCAAAAGAAATATCGCCGTCAACATCATATGTTTTTAGTACAAGGGGCGAAAAACGTCCTTGAGCTATTGCAAAGCGACCATGATATTGACAGTGTCTTTGCCAGCGAAAGCTTTTTAGCGCAGCATCACCAACTGCTGGGCGCTCGTCTCGATGCCCGCCATATTCACCAAAGCGATGAGGGAAGCCTCTCGAAAGTCAGTACGCTGGTGACCAATAACGAGGTTATTGCTGTTGCACCTATGCGCGATGCAACTATTAAGGAAACACCTTGGCAATTGGCCCTTGATGGTGTTAGCGACCCTGGCAACTTAGGCACCCTGATCCGTTTAGCGGATTGGTATGGCTTTTCGCAGATTTTACTTTCATCGAATTGTGCCGACCCATACAACCCCAAGGTGATCAGTGCCACTATGGGTTCATTCACGCGTGTGTCGTGCGCCACAGTTGATTTACCTGAGTACCTACAACAGCTTGATAAACCTGTTTACGGCGCATTTCTAGGTGGCACTAACGTACACCATGTCGAATTCGCTCAGCAAGGGGTGCTCGTTATGGGCAGTGAGTCTCATGGTATCAGTGAGGCGGTGAGTCAAGCTATCACAGAACGCATTACCATTAACGGTTACGGCGGAGCAGAGTCGCTTAATGTGGCTATTGCCAGTGGCATAATTTTAGATAATATAAAGCGTTGTAGCGGTTAGGCCGCAGCCACCAAACGTATAATCATAATAACTGGGGCATCAATGCGCTTAAGCAGCATTAAGCTGGCGGGGTTTAAGTCCTTCGTCGAGGCAACAAAAATACCTTTTCCCGACGCCATGACCTGTGTCGTCGGCCCTAACGGCTGTGGCAAATCGAATGTGATTGATGCCGTGCGTTGGGTGTTAGGAGAAAGCTCGGCAAAGAATTTACGTGGCGACGCGATGAGCGACGTTATTTTTAATGGTGCAGCCACCCGAAAGCCGGTCTCCCAAGCCGCCGTTGAACTCATTTTTGATAACACGCAAGGGCGTTTGCCTGGCACTATGGCATCACGTAACCAAGTAGCCATTAAGCGTGTTGTTACCCGCGATGGTCAATCCCTGTATTACCTCAACGGCAGTAAATGTCGTAAGCGAGATATCACCGACATCTTCCTCGGCACCGGTTTGGGCCCGCGCAGTTACGCCATTATCGAGCAAGGGATGATTTCCCGGCTTATCGAAAGTAAACCTCATGAGCTGCGAGTGTTTATCGAAGAAGCTGCTGGCGTGTCGAAATACAAAGAGCGCCGCAGAGAGACACAGACCCGCATTCGCAGCACCCGCGAAAACCTTGAGCGCTTGCTTGATGTGCGTAGTGAGCTGCAAGCTCAACTCGATAAACTTGAGACTCAGGCGCAGCAAGCCCAGCAATACCGTGAACTCAAAGCCCGGCAACGACAGCTAAAAAGTGAACTGGCGGTGTTGAAATGGCAAAAACTGCATGCCCAGCAACTGGAAAAATCGCAACAACTCGCGCAGTTAAAAGAACAGCTCACCTTTATTAAAGAAGCACACAGTGGTGAGCAAGATGTACTCAGCGCCTATCAACAGCAAGTTGATGATACCCAGCACGCTTTAGCCGCTGCACAGCAACAGCAGTTTCAAACCGATAATCAGTTGGCGCGAGTCGAGCAGCAACATATTCATAGCAAACAGCAGCTGCAGCAGTTGCATGCGACATTGCAGCAAAGTGATGAAAAGCACCAAGCGCTGGTGGTTGATAAGCGCCAGCAAAACGACGCGGTGACGCAAAAACAGCAAGAGTTAGCGCAGGTGCGTGAACAGTTGGAATTACTGCAAGCACAAGCAGAGCAGTTAAATGAGCAGCACCTTGTCGCGCAAGAACAATTTGAGCAACTGCAAAACCAGCAACACCAACAGCGTGAGCAGCTGTACCAAAACCAGCAGCAAGTCCAACAAAGCCAGCATGAGTTGCACGCACTGAGCGCGGAGCAACGAAGTAACACTGAGCAACTGCAAGAGGTGCAAGAGCAACTCAAGGCGCACCACGAGCAACCTATTAATCAACAGCTGCAAGATAGTGAAGCTGAGGTCAAAACCTTGACCACCCAGTTAGCCAGTGCCAAAAGTGAGCAGCAGCGTGTCGAAAAGCAATTAACTGCGGCGCAACAGGCCTATCAACAGGGCAAAAACGAATATCAACAACACCAAGATCAAGCGCGTCAACTGAGTGCCAAACAACAAGCGATGGCGGAGTTGCTCGCACAGCACCACGAGCAACAAAGTTTGCTGTTTCAGCTCGAGGTACAAGGCGGTTATGAAGCGATAATTGAGGCGGCACTGATGCAGTTACAGCATTTGCAGTTAACTGAGCAGCGCCAGGGGAGTTGGCTACAGCCCACCGAGCACCAGGTTAAAGCCGAGGCCGTCAGTGCGTTTATCCAGCAAGGCGAGTACCCGGACCTGCTTGACCGTATCGCCTATGTCGAAAATGGTGTTATTACGCTGTTGGCAGATGACTATTGGTTTGCGGTGGTTGACAGCCAAGGTACATTGCATGGTCGTCATTGGGCGCTCGAAAATGAGCAAGCACAACAAGGCATTTTAGCTAAACGTCAGCAACTGGCGCAACTTGATAGCCAGCTTGATAGTGCACAGCGACAGCAACAACAAAGTGAGCAATATCTACAACAGTTACATGAGGAGCGAGGGCAGTATACGCAGCAACTGGACAATAGTAAGAAGCAAGTGCATGAGCTTTCACGTAGCCATGCCAGCATGCAAACCCGTTTGGAATTATTGCGCGAGCAACAACAACAATGGCAACAGCAACAACAACGCCTCAGTGAAAAACAACAAGCGTTGATGACCCGAGACCGCGAACTTCAAGATAAGCAGGCACTCACTGACGAGCAGTTTCAGCAGGCACAGGAGCTTTTGGAACAAGCGCAGCAGTACAATGAGCAATTGCAGGGTCAGTACGAGCAGGGTCAACAGCATTTGCGCCAATGCGAGCAACAGTTGCGGGAGCATCAAACGCGAGTCGCAGATACGCGTCTTAGCGCAGAGCGTCAGCAAAGTGAGTTGTCCCTCAGTGAGAATAAGCTGACGCACATCGACAATGAATTAAGCCGCTTGGCGTTAACGGTGGAGCAGGCTCAGGAGCAGCAGCAAGCGCTGGAGCAGCCGCTTGAGCAAATGGCCGAGCAAATTGAAACCTTGTTGCAGGAAAAAGAGCGCCTGAGCGAGCAGCAGCTTGATTTGCGTCATCAGCTTGATACAGCACAGCAAAACTATGAGCAAAATAAGTCACGCTTAGCCCAAGGTGAGCAGCAGCGTGAGCAATTGCAAGAGCAGATTCAGCAGGCGCTATTGGCGGAGCAAACCCTGACACTGAAAGCGCAGCAGGCGCTAGCACCATTAGAAGAGCTCAAAGTCACGCTCAAAGAGGTGCTCGAAAGCCTTGATGACGATGCCGCAGTGGGTCGCTGGCAAGCGCAGCTTGCGCAAATTGATAAGCAGTTAGACACGCTTGGCGCTGTTAATCTGGCGGCGATTGATGAGTTTGCCAGTGCCAAGCAGCGCAAAGCTTACCTTGATGAGCAGCTAAAAGATTTAACCGATGCCTTGGAGATTTTAGAGTCGGCGATTGCTAAAATTGACCGCCAGACCAAAGCGCAATTTAAAAGTACCTTTGATCAGATTAATGACGATCTAAAAGAGTTGTTCCCTAAGGTCTTTGGCGGCGGCTCAGCCTATTTGGAATTAACCAGCGATGATTTGCTGGAAAGCGGGGTCGCTATCATGGCTCGTCCGCCAGGCAAGAAAAATTCAACGATCCATTTGCTAAGTGGTGGAGAAAAAGCGCTGACCGCATTATCATTGGTGTTTTCAATATTCAGGCTCAATCCAGCCCCGTTTTGTATGCTTGATGAGGTGGATGCACCTCTGGATGATGCCAATGTCGGTCGTTTTTGTCGTTTGGTCGAGGAAATGTCGCAAACAGTGCAGTTTATTTATATAAGTCATAACAAAATAGCCATGGAGATGGCAGGGCGTTTAACCGGCGTGACCATGGCTGAGCCGGGTGTGTCGCGTATGGTTGCGGTGGATATTGAGCAAGCAATGGAAATGGCTCAAGCCAGTTAAGTTAAACAAACACAGAATAAAGGTGAGGGGATGGCCGAAAATCTCAGATGGGTATTAATTTTAATCAGTGCAGTGGTCATTGGTGGTTTGCTAGTTCATGGCTTGTGGTCAGTACGCAAACGCTCTCAAGCAGTCGAGAACAAACCTGCTAAAGCTAAACCACAGCCAAAGGCAGAGCCCCATGAACCGCACAATACGCAAGACACGGTGAGTCGTTCTGAACCTGAGCCAACATCAGTGCAGCATGATGAGCCCAGCTTTGGTGCTATCGACGATGAACCAAGCATTGGCGAAATTAACATTGATGACGAGCCCGCAACGGCGCATGAAGAAACTGAAGCCAAGAGTGACAGCGAGCAGCCAGCAGAAGATTTTGTGATCATTCACGTGCATATGCCTGAAGGGCTGCAAATGCAAGGGGCTAAGTTATTACCCTTAGTGCTGACCTTAGGATTTAAATATTCCGACGATGGCTTTTTCCACCGTCACGAGCAAGCCAGCGGTCAGGGCCCAGTGTTGTTCCGTATGGTTAACATGTACAACCCAGGCACTTTTGACGTCGACAATATGGAGCAGTTCAGCACTGCAGGCGTGAGCTTATTTATGACTTTGCCTAACGATGGCGAAGCCATGGCCACCTTTAATATGTTGCACAGCGCGGCGAAGAAAGTGGCAGATGAGTTTGGCGCTGAGTTATTAGATCATAACCGCCAGCCACTAAGCGTCAGCACCGTGCGTGAATACGTCGAAAAAGTACGTGAATACGCTTAATATCACATTCTGTAAGTAGTAGCAGCCACCCACTTGATGCGGTGGCTTTTTTATGAGGAACTTATGAGTAGCACGCCAGAGCAACGCATTGCACAATTGCGCCTTGAGATAGAAGAGCACAATTACAACTACTACGTATTGGATAACCCCAGCCTTCCCGATGCCGAATATGATCGTTTGCTGCGCGAGTTACAGGCGCTCGAAAACGAACATCCACATTTGCTTAGCCCTGATTCTCCCAGCCAAAAGGTCGGCGGCACAGCACTGAGCAAGTTTGCTCAAGTCACTCACCAAGTGCCGATGTTATCCTTGGATAATGCCTTTGATGAGAGCGAATTCAACGCCTTTAATAAACGTATTCAAGACCGCTTGGCAGACACGCAAGCACTGGCGTTTTGCTGCGAGCCTAAATTAGATGGCTTGGCGGTGTCGATTTTGTACCGCGACGGCGTATTAGTGCAAGCGGCAACGCGCGGCGACGGTCAAGTTGGTGAAAATATTACCGAGAACGTTAAAACCATTCGTAATATTCCTCTAAAGCTGCGGGGTGATTACCCACAAGAGTTAGAAGTGCGCGGCGAAGTGTTTATGGATTTAGCAGGTTTTGCGCGCCTTAACGAAGAGGCGACAAAAAACGAGGGCAAAGTGTTTGCCAATCCACGCAATGCCGCAGCGGGAAGCCTGCGTCAGTTAGATTCTAAAATTACCGCTAAGCGGCCATTGATGTTTTATGCCTACTCGATGGGGCAAATTACCGGGGCCGATTTGGCCGACGGCCACTATGAGCAGCTGCACCAATTAAAAGACTGGGGATTGCCGCTGTGCCCGGAGACCAAGCTTGTCAACGGCACAGAGCAAGCGATTGCTTACTATCAAGACATTTTAACCCGCCGAGGCGAGCTTAAATATGAAATTGATGGGGTGGTAATTAAAGTGAATAGTAAGGCTCATCAGCAACGTTTAGGCTTTGTCGCCCGAGCGCCGCGCTGGGCTATTGCCTATAAATTTCCGGCGCAGGAAGAGATCACCCAGTTACTGGATGTGGAATTCCAAGTGGGTCGTACTGGGGCAATTACCCCTGTAGCCCGTTTGCACCCAGTGTACGTAGGGGGGGTGACAGTATCCAACGCCACACTGCACAATGGTGATGAAATAGCCCGCTTAGGCGTAAAAGTTGGTGACACCGTGGTGGTGCGCCGAGCTGGTGATGTGATCCCTCAAATAACTCAAGTGGTGCTTGAGCGCCGCCCCGCAGATGCCAAGGAGATTGTCTTTCCGCAGCAGTGCCCAGTCTGTGATTCCCACGTTGAGCGTATAGAGGGCGAGGCTGTGGCGCGCTGCAGCGGTGGTTTGGTTTGTGCTGCGCAGCGTAAAGAGGCCATTAAACACTTTGCCTCACGCAAAGCCATGGATATCGATGGCCTCGGCGATAAAATTGTTGAGCAACTGGTGGAGCGCGAATTAATCCACACGCCAGCAGAGCTTTTTCAACTGCGCCAGGGTCATTTCGAGAGCCTTGAGCGTATGGGGCCCAAATCCGCAGCTAACCTAGTCAGTGCCCTTGAAGCGGCGAAAGAAACAACCTTGGCTAAGTTTATTTACGCGCTGGGGATCCGTGAAGTGGGAGAGGCCACCGCACAAAACTTGGCCATGCACTATCGCACCCTCGATGCGTTAATGCAGGCCGACGTCGAAAGCTTACAAGAGGTCAGCGATGTTGGTGAAGTGGTGGCTAAACATATAGTGAGTTTCTTTAGTGAGACGCTGAACCAGCAAGTGGTTGAGGAATTACTAAAGCAAGGGCTGCACTGGCCGGCCATTGAAGTGAAAGCCGATAACGAGCAACCACTCAATGGTCTAACCTATGTGATCACCGGTACCTTAAGCCAGCTAAGTCGCAATGACGCCAAAGCGAGATTACAAGCATTAGGGGCGAAGGTCGCGGGCAGCGTATCGGCTAAAACTCATGCCTTAGTGGCTGGGGAAAAAGCGGGCTCGAAGCTAACCAAAGCGCAAGAATTGGGAGTGGATGTGCTCTCAGAAGAGGCGCTGCTCGAATTGCTAAGCGAGCATGGCGGTTAATATGAGTGACTTCATTAACTGGTTGAAATCAGGCCTTTATCAACTGGGACAATGGCTATCGCCTTATCTTGGTGATATTGCCTTGGTGTTTGTGGTGTGCATTATCGGCCTGTATGCCGCTGACGTGATCAAGGCGGTGAAAAAAGTAGTTGCTGCGAAGCACTTTATGCTGCGCACCTTAGTGTTTGTGTTGGTGAGTGCATTCGGCTTGGGAGCGCTTACGCTGTGGGTAAGCCCTCTGATCGCTAAATTATTGATGCTCTTTGGCAGCACTTATCTGCCACTGACGGTACTGGCGGCGTTTATATTGGTTGGTGTGTTAGCCGATAGGAAGTCGCAGCTGTGAATCGTTACGGCCCCGAGTATTGGGATAAACACGGTGCTTATCGCACCCCTATAGGCTTTACTTTGTCCCTACTGGTGCTGCTTCGGGCTTATCTAATTTGGGCGTTTGCAGCGATTTCGCGACGCCCCGAGCTTGATTTAGTCGCCTTGGTATACCAACAAAAACGTGACTTCTTTATTGCCCTAGGGATTGGTGCTATTGCCTTAGTCCCTGCGGTGCTTTACTCATTGCGCCGACCTAGCTCGAGCCTGAAACTCAAACCTTTATGGCGGTTTATGCGTTGGCCGTTATTAGTGTGCGCGATATTGGATTTTACTTGGATCATGCTCCAAGCCGCTCAGCAGTATTATCAGTTCTCTCTCCATTTAGCCCTACAGGGGGTCATGGTTGCGTGGGTCATACTGTATTTATTGCGTAGTCGCTACCTCAAAGTCTTTTTCGCTGACTGGCCGGATGAACTGGAAAGCAAAAAAGACGGTGCAGACAAGCGCTAACCAGATGAAGGTCGTCAACGCCGCCCGAGCTGTGGATGTAATGCTTGCTAAATACACCTTATTGGCTCTCCCCGTGGTGGTGTTAATTATGGTTTTGACGTTATCTTGGCCTTGGTTAACACTGATCATCGGGGGTGGCTACTTGGTGGCGCTAAGCTCATGCCTTTATCGGCTCACGGCGCTTTTTAGAGCGCGCAACCCCATTAGCAATTTTATTCATCGTCAGCAGGGTCAACTCAGAGTGTGCTCACTAGCAGGGGTTTATGATCTCCATGGCCCGTGGCAGAGTATTCCCTTACATAATATCAGGCACATTAGGGTGTACGACCATCGTATGTGCATTGTCACTAGCAATAGCGAGTGTGAGCTGAGTTTAGTTGCTACGCGTGACGCGCTATTGGCATACATGCGCGCTATTATGGCCGATACACAGGTCGATATTGCATAGCTCATGTGGCTAAGCTGTGGTCCTAAAAGCAGCCTCGCTGTGGCGTTAGCTTTGCTGTTATATCATCTTAAGGCATTATCAAATTTAAGGAGTGTTTATGCTTAATTGGCAAGACATTATGCGTATGAGTGAAAAAGGCAATCCGGAGCCTCCTTATCGTGTGGAAAAAAGCGATGAACAGTGGCGGCAGCAACTCAGTGACGAAGCGTTTTATGTGACTCGCCAAAAAGGCACTGAACGTCCATATAGTAGCGATTCATGCACTCTTTTTGAGCCAGGGCGTTACCTTTGTGTGTGCTGCGATAACGTTTTATTCGCCGGTGATGAGAAATTCGACAGCGGCAGCGGTTGGCCTTCTTTTACGCAACCGGCACAAGCCAATGCTATCGCCTACATCAGTGATAGTAGCCATGGGATGCAGCGGATTGAAGCGGTGTGCAATGTGTGTGATGCGCATTTGGGGCATGTGTTCCCGGATGGCCCGCCACCGTCTCACCTGCGCTACTGTATTAACGCAGTGGCCATTTATAAAGGCGAGGATTGAAAAATTACGGGGCGAGGTAGCTCGCCCCACGCAAAGGTTATTGTTGACTAGCTATCCAAGCATCAATGTCTTGCTCAACAATCGCCATAGGGCGAGCCCCAGGAGTGAGAACAACATCGTGAAACGCTTTTATGTCGAACTTGTCGCCTAGTGCTGTACGCGCTTTATCACGCAGCTCGACCAGTTTGATCATACCTAGTTTGTAACCCAAGGCCTGACCTGGCCACGCAATATAGCGGTCAATGGCAGAGACAACATCACTCATAGCGGTGCCTGTGGCCTCGGCGAAATAATCAATGGCTTGCTGGCGTGTCCATTTTTTATAGTGCAGGCCGGTGTCTACCACCAAACGTGCAGCGCGGTATACTTCAGCCTGTAATCGTCCTAAGTCACCAAACGGGTCGTCCTGATACATCCCCATCTCATAAGCGACGAGCTCGGAGTAAAGCGCCCAGCCCTCGACATAGGCATTAAAGGAGGCATTTTGGCGCATCAGGCCAATATCTTGTTGCAACATATTCAATGCGATTTGGAAATGGTGTCCCGGTACAGCCTCATGGTATGTGAGTGTTTTCATGCCGAAACTGGGAACTGCTTTCATATCCTTGAGGTTAATAAAGAATACACCAGGGCGTGAACCGTCCAGCGATGGGCCGTTATAATAGCCGCCGGCGGAGCCTGCCTCAACAGCGACAGGAATACGACGCACCTCTACTTTTTGTGGTGGTAAGGTGGAGAAATACTGCGGCGCCTTGGCGACAATTTTGCTTATCTCACCGCGTAAAAAGGTGAGTAGCTCGGCTCGCCCTGCATCGCTATCTTCATATAAAAAGCGAGGTTCGTTATTGAGTTGCTGCATGCGCTTGCCAACGCTGCCTTCACTGTAGCCGTTGGCTTTAAGGATTTCATCCATACGTTCGGTAATGCGCGCGACCTCATTAAGGCCTAGCTGGTGGATTTGCTCGGCAGTGAGCGTGGAGTCCCCTAAGTAAGTGATTTCATGCTGATAGAAGGCATCGCCATTTGGTTGCGCCCAAATACCGACATCAGTGGGCGCGTGCTCTTCAAGCGCCGCCATGTCTTTGCTTACACCCGCAAACCCAGGATAAATCTCAGTGCGCACGAGTGTCTCGGCAGTGTTTATGTAATCCTGGCGTTGGCGCTCATCAAGGCCGTCGATAGCACTTAGCTTGTTGGCGAATGAGGCAACAAGCGGGTGCTCGCTGGGTTGCACAGCGGTAAAATTAGTTAAATAACCCAATGTGTTTGCAAACAAGGGTTTCGGTAATATGACTCCAAGCTTGGCGTCGGCTTTAAGTTTTTCTCTGACCTGTGCAATAACCTCGGCAAAACCACGTAGACGAGCAAGGTAATTGTCAGCATCTTCAATGTCTGAGACCTCATGCTGATCTTTAAGCAGGTTGGGTAAATCGATGAGCGGACCGGACAGTTGGTTGACCACGTAAGGTAGGTGCCCGCCCCAGGCATCGATATAGCCCGCTGCAAAGTCTTCGTCACCAGCATAATAGCGAGCAATTACCTCATTGACGCGCAGGTGCAATGACTCATCCGCAGCCAAATCAGGGTGTTGCAGTGCTGCTAATTGCTCGCCAGCGCGGCGCATATCTTTTTGCAGTTGCTGCATACCGGCCACTGAATAATCAGGGAGCTGGCGGTTATAGTCACCATAACTTTGCTCTGGTAGCTTTAGCGATGTGGCTAGGGCGCTTTGATGGCTGATAAAGGTTTTGGTGTATTGCTCTACGGCATTATGAACTTGTTCAGACGTTGGCGCTTGATTGCGTTGCTGAGTTGGTTGCTCTGCTTTTGCGATGGTTTGGGGGGCTTCAGAGCAGCCTACTAAGGCCAAAGTGATGGCAAGAGCAAGGGGGTTGATTGGCTTCATTGTTGTCCGTGTTTTTTATTGTCGTTGGGTAGTGACTTAATATACACGCTTGGCATAGCAAAGCTAGCAAGGTGCGGGCAACAATCTCGGCGGCTAAGCGATATGTGAGTGCTTGTTAATATATTTCTGCTTTATCTTTTCAAAGCGCTCGCTCATCTCCGCATCTAAATCTGCCTGTTCCAGTAAGCTTACACACTTGTTGGCAAGTTGCTGGTTAAACGTCATGCCTTGGCGGGTGCTGCCTTCATACAAGCACTGCAATAAGTTTAGGGCAATACTGCGGTTTTTCGGCATCACCCGAAAAGCCTGAGTAAAAGCTTCCAGTGCCAATAGGTAATTGCCCTGTTTAAATTTCTCTACCGCATGGTTGTTCAACTCACGCGGCCCCATGCGTAAATCTCGGCGCTCACTTTGCTGTTGAATGACGCTTTTTAGTTGCAATTCAGAGCGTCTCTCAGGGTAGCGCTCACAATGATCGATAATTTTGTTAAACAATGCCTGGGCTTGCGTGTGAAAGCCTAGCTCATGGTATGCCTTGGCTTGATCAAGGGCACCATCAATAGAGCGGATAGGAGAGTCATCAATGACCAGCTGCTCGATAAGCATTTTGGCTTTGTGGTGTTCATCTTTTAAATAATGAAGCCGCGCGTTAAGAACATCCACCTGGGTTTGTTGCTGGGCATCAGGAAACTGCTTTTTTAGGTCATTAAGGTATTTGGTTGTTTGTCGGGTAACGCGGGATATTTGCTCGCCTTGATCGGTGGTTAAAGCATAATCAATACCTGCTCGAGCGGCATTAAGGTAGGCCTCTGGGTTATCGTGTACTGAGTGGCGAGCAAACTTAGCAATATCACGTTTAGCCAGGTAGGTTTGTTCATAATCATGATTGATCTGCGCTACCTGCGAGAGAGACTCTTGACGCTCTAGATTGCGCGGAGCCATAGTGGTAGCCGCGCTTAAGTACTCTTGGGCCTGCTCGAATTGATTCAATTTTATCTCTAACTGCCCTAATAAGTCATAAGCAACAAGACGGGTTTCAGTACGCTCTAGCAGGGTTTTGAGCATGCGGTGGGCGAGGTTATGCTCGTTGTTTCCAATAAGTGCTTCAACTAAGCCAATGCGCGCCCAGGTAAATTTTTGAATATCCAATACAGATTTAAAGAAGGTTTTTGCCTGCTCATATTGCTGCTGCAGTAGCAGAGCATCCCCTTTAAGGCGCAGTAGCACTGCCGCATAACCTTGTTGGCTGGCAAGTTTAGTATCGATCATCTTTACCGCTTTGGAGTAATTCTCATCATCCATGAGCTGGAAAATATCCTTGAGCGCGCGTTTGCGTTTCACTACGCGCTCGATACGGCTTTTCAGTTCCAGGGTATTGAAGGGTTTTACTAAAAAGTCATCGGGATGTAGCTCAAGCACACTGTGTACTAATGCCCCCGAGGTTTCTGCAGAAATAAAAATAAAGCCTGTGGCGCCTTTGATCAGCTTATTTACCTTAAGCTCTTCATATAATTGATAGCCATCTTGGTGCTTGCTTAAGTTAAACGCACAGATGATCAAGTCGAAAGCGTCTTCTTTACATAATGTCTTGGCGACAACGGCATTTTCAGCAAAGCGTAAGCGTCTGTAGCCCAAACGCTCTAAAGATTGCTTCATATAGCTAAGTGCTAATGGCTGCTCTTCAATGATTAATATATGCGCTGAGCTGGAAACTTGCTGGGCCATACCGCTACTAGGGAGATGTTATTTAAACCGACTATATAAACTAGTCTAGCTGCTGACAAGTAAATCGCGAATAAAGCCAGAAAATGCTGGTGAAGAGAATAAAAGCTGTGCAGTCATGGTTAATGTGCAGGCGTTGGATAATAAGAAGGTGGTATGTTGAGTACCTAAGGCTTTATATTACAAGGCGTTTATATATTGTGCTTTATATCTAAAGAGTATCTATATAGTGGGTTGAACTGGTTTTGAGCCAGTGATTTTTGCCTTGGAATAGGGACTGAGTGCGATGCCGAGCATCGAGGGTTTTATATCTGGTGAGTGTCTATATGGCGGGTTGTACTGGACTTGAACCAGTGATTTTTGCCTTGGAATAGGGAACGAGTGCGATGCCGAGCATCGAGGGTTTTATATCTGGTGAGTGTCTCTATGGTGGGGTGTACTGGATTTGAGCCAGTGATTCCAGCCTTGGAATAGGGAACGAGTGCGATGCTGAGCATCGAGGGTTTTGTATCTAAAGAGTATCTATATAATGGGTTGTACTGGGTTTGAGCCAGTGATTTTTGCCTTGGAATAGGGACTGAGTGCGATGCTTGGCATCAAAGGTTTTATATCTAATAAGTGTCTATATGGTGGGTTGTACTGGACTTGAACCAGTGACCCTCGCCTTGTAAGGGCGATGCTCTCCCAACTGAGCTAACAACCCATATAGAGTGGTGCGCATGAGGCACGGTAGAATGGTGGGTTGTACTGGACTTGAACCAGTGACCCTCGCCTTGTAAGGGCGATGCTCTCCCAACTGAGCTAACAACCCGGGTCTAAGTTATTCTATATG